>JBEEOC010000098.1:0-28117 GCA_041191845.1 Actinomycetota bacterium
CATCAATGGAAACTCTTCAGACATTGGATTTGCGATTCGATATGTAGCAGCTCGCTCCCCCACAAATCCCATCGCATCGATAGTCGCCTGGTTTGTAAATGGGAAGGTCTGAACCTCGGCAAAACCGCGTGATGCCAACATCATGGCGATAGCGCGACGACGCTTCTGCGTTGGTGTGAGAGAGGCATGATTAGGCCGAGGTGGAAGAATTGACGGGATCTTGTCATAGCCGACCATGCGAGCAACTTCCTCAACGAAGTCAGCTGGCTGGAGAAGATCAGAACGCCATGATGGTGGATCCACTTCAAAGGTGGACTCATTAACATCACATCCGACTGACCGAAGATGACTTGCAATCTCAGTCGGTGTTAACTCGATACCAAGTGTCGATGAAACATAGGCAGGATCGACCTCTACAACTGGTGCAAAGCGTGGCTCGCCATCAATCACAGTTTCAACGTGAGAAGCAGTTGAGAGCTCGGTAAGCAATTGCACAAAACGCGCTGAGGCGAACTCCGCTAGTGATGGGTCCACGCTACGTTCAAGGCGCCGAGAAGCTTCAGATGAGAGTTTGTGGCGGCGTGAATTCTTCGCAATTGCAACCGGATTAAATCGAACGGCTTCAACAGCTATGCGAGTAGTTGTCTCGGTAATCTCAGATTCGAGACCACCCATCGTGCCGGCAAGGGCAAGTGGCTTTACATCGTCCCAGACCATCAAATCATCGGCGTGAAGTGTTCGTTCTTGACCATCTAAAGTAGTGAACTTCTGAGCGCTTCCTGCGCGCTTAATTGAGAGTCCGCCTGAAATCTTATCCGCATCAAATGCATGGAGCGGTTGGCCTAATTCGAGCATCACATAGTTGGTGATATCTACTACGAGCGAGATGGAGCGCATACCCATCTTCTCGATGCGACGGCGCATCCAAACCGGAGTCTGCGCTTTCTGGTCGAAGTCCTTGAGCGTGCGCAGGTAGAAGACACTTGCAGCATCGCTATCCACAATCTTTGCGGTGACACCTTTGCCGGTATTTTCAAAACGAACTTCTCGTAGCGCATCGACCGGATCCCGATAAGAAAGACCTAGGGAGGCAGCGACTTCACGAGCAACACCACGGATGCTCAATGCATAGCCACGATCCGGGTTAACTGCAATATCGAAGATCACATCATTAATCTCAAGTGCTGCGATTGCATCGCTACCGATCTCAACATTTCCTTCGGTGAATGTAAGAATCCCTGAATGATCTTCAGAGATTCCAAGCTCGCGTCCTGAGCAGATCATGCCATTGGAGGTTTTGCCGTAGGTCTCTCGCGCCGAGATTACGAAATTCCCAGGAAGTACTGCTCCTGGTATCGCCACAACGACGACATCTCCGACAACAAAGTTTGTCGCACCACAAATGACGTATCGGGTCTCGCCCTCGCCGCAATCCAGGCCAACGTATCGAATAGGCTTCTTAAAGCCTCTCACCTCTTCAATTGTCAGTACTTTGCCAAATTTAAGTGGGCCTGTGAGATCGGAGCCTTGAACAATAATCTCTTCCACTTCAAATCCCACTCTAATAAGAGCGTCAGAAATCTGATCAGCGGAGATAGTCGAAGGAATATCAACATACTCTCTAATCCACGAAAGAGGTGCGCGCATTTAGAGTCCCACTCCAAACTGGCGAGTGAATCTCAAGTCGCCTTCAACAATGTCATGCATATCCGTAATTCCATGTCGAACCATCAGCGTTCTCTCGAGTCCCATACCAAATGCAAAACCTGAATAGACCGAAGTGTCGATGCCGCATGTGGCTAATACTTTTGGATTGACCATTCCGCAGCCACCCCACTCGATCCAACGGCCGTTGAAGAAGATATCAACCTCAGCGCTTGGCTCAGTAAATGGGAAGAAGGAAGGGCGAAGTCGTGTGGTGACTTCCTCTCCGAACATATGACGTGCAAAGTTATCGAGCGTTCCCTTGAGATGGGCCATCGTGATTCCTTTATCGATAACAAGGCCCTCAACCTGGTGGAATACCGGACTATGCGTTGCGTCGAGCTCATCTGCGCGGAAGGTGCGACCCGGACTGATGACATAGATTGGAGGTTGCTTGCTCAGCATTGAACGAATCTGAACTGGAGATGTTTGAGTTCTTAAGACCATCCCTGATTCCACCGGCTCAATGTAGAAAGTATCTTGCATCGTGCGGGCAGGATGATCTGGCGGAATATTGAGTGCATCGAAATTGAGCCACCCAGATTCGAGTTCAGGACCTTCTTCAACTGTGAAACCTTGCTCCATAAAGAAATCTGATACTTCATTCTTTATGATGGTGATTGGATGAAGCCCACCACGATGAGAGCGTTGCACCGGCAAAGTAATGTCGACGACCTCTTCTAGAAGAACTCGAGCATCTCGCTCGGCCTCTAGCCGGGCAGTTGCATCTGCGAGCAGGCGACCAATCTCAGCCTTCGCCTCTCCAATAATCTTTCCCGCAGATGCCTTCTCTTCTGGTGAGAGCGATCCGAGTGCGCGACTTGCGAGAGAGATCGGAGCCTTATCTCCCACATGGGCAAGACGGGCCACTTTGAGTGAATCAAGGTCACTTGCTGCTGAAAATGCCTGCGCCGCCGCGCTGACCCACCCTTGAACTTCCCCTGGATTCATAGCGCGAAGTCTAACCTGCGACCGGTTGAGAAAGGGTGAAGATAACGATGGAGGCTGCCGCAGAGAGATTGAGGCTCTCGGCTCTTCCCGCCATCGGAATAGCAACCTGCGTTATTGATTGCGCTGAGATGCCTAGAGAATCTGGATTGACTCCCCTGGCTTCATTTCCAAAGACACATATATATGAGTTGGTTAAATCAAGATCAAGTACCGATGAGGATGCATGAGATGAGAGTAAGAGCGGCTTAGCGCTGGGCAATAGTGCGCTTATCTCGGAAAATGGCTGTGATTCAAAGAGCGGAATATGCCAGAGAGAACCGGCGGTTGCTCGAACGACTTTTGGTGAATACATATCAACGCTACCCGGTGAAGTGATGACAGCGTCAACCCCCATAGCATCTGCGGTGCGAAGTATTGTTCCAGCGTTTCCTGGATCTTGGATCTCATGGAGATAGATCACGCGTAGCGATTTCTTATCTGCAAGCTCGCTCAGTTCATTGAGGTTGCGGCGTGGTAAATGACAGAGGGCGAGGATTCCCTGCGGTGAAACCGTGGAGGTCATCTCAGCCATTACAGCATCAGTAACCTCAACTAGATCAATATCGCTAAGATCGAATTCTAAAAGTTTGAGTAGGCCGCTCTGGGTGACATACAGGGTCTTAATAAAAGGTTGTGTCCGAGATGAGAGGGCCTCACGGGCTGCTTGCAACCCCTCCGCAATGAAGAGCCCTGCCTCACGTCGCTCTTTAACTCCTCGAGAACCAATAAGAGCCTTCACTCGCGCAACATGTGGCGAGTGAAGGCTCTCAATCATTGGAACTCTTCTTTGATTCTTTGCTAGCTTCGATTACTTAGAAGCTGCTGCAACGTGTGTACGTGCAACATCAACAAGCACCTTGAAAGCAGCTGGATCGTTCGTTGCGATATCTGAGAGAACGCGACGATCAACTTCCAAACCTGCAAGCTTGAGGCCCTGGATCAAACGGTTATAGGTAAGGCCGTTCTCACGAGCTGCTGCATTAATTCGCTGGATCCAGAGCTGACGGAAGTCGCCCTTCTTATCCTTGCGGTCATTAAATGCATAGACCATTGAGTGAGTGACTTGCTCCTTCGCCTTTGTGAAAAGACGTGAACGCTGGCCACGATATCCGCTAGCACGCTCAAGGGTGGTGCGACGCTTCTTAGCTGCGTGTACTCCGCGCTTTACTCTCATCGGTTATCCCCCTTACTTCAAACCAAGCATGCGCTTGGCTGTCATTGTGACGGTTGGCTTTGCTGACTGTTCTTGGCTCATACGACGAGTAACACGTGATGACTTGTGCTCCAGAAGGTGGCGCTTGCCTGCACGCTCATGCATGATCTTTCCTGAACCTGTAACGCGAAATGTCTTCTTCGCGCCACTATGGGTCTTCATCTTTGGCATTTCATTCTCCTCTTACCTTGGTACTGCGTCGTGTGAAAAAACTTCTTACTCTGCTGCTGCTTCTTCAGCAGCCTTGGCCTTAGCCGCTCGCGCCGCCTTCTGCTCTGCAACTGCCTCGGTCTTCTTCTTTGTAGGTCCTAACACCATTGTCATGTTGCGACCTTCTTGCTTAGGTGCAAACTCAACAAAGGCAAACTCTTTAACATCTTCTGCAAGACGCTGAAGGAGTTTGAAACCGAGCTCAGGGCGAGTCTGTTCGCGCCCGCGGAACTTCATCGTGATCTTCACCTTGTCTCCACCTTTGAGGAACTTCTCAACTGCTGAGCGCTTTGTCTCGTAGTCGTGATTTTCGATCTTCGGTGTGAGGCGAACTTCCTTAACAACAATGTGAGTCTGATTCTGACGTGCTTCGCGAGCCTTCTGTGCAACTTCGTACTTATACTTTCCGAAGTCCATAATCTTGCATACTGGTGGATTGGCCTCAGCTGCGATCTCAACGAGATCGAGTCCGATTTCATCCGCCATCGCCAAAGCAGCCTCGATATCTACAACTCCAACCTGCTCGCCTGTGTAATTGATCAGACGAACCTGCGGTGTGCGGATTCGATCATTGATGCGTGGGTCAGTGGTGATTTTTGCTCCTTAGTTCGGTCTGGTGTAGCTCTAGCGCTGAAATGAGAGCGCGCACCGAACAAAAGAAGGCTCCTAAGAGCTTCTTCTGACTAACCAATCCGAGCTAAGCGCTTACGGAGGTGGGAGTGCGAACTCCTCTTTCAGCAGCCTAGGGCTACTGGTCTGGACGTATATTAGCCGAGCCCGACCCCCTACCCCAAATCCACGCGTGCATCGCTAGCCATCGCTGGGCAGTTCTGGCCAGGAGCGATTACCCCCTCAAAATGCCACCATTCATTGGCATAGACCCGGCAGAGTCCATAACGATAGCCATTCTCCTCCAACCAGCGGGCCCCATCAGGAGCGCCTGGATAGTTCACATCAATAGCAAGGCCATCAGGGTGGTGTGAGAACTGAGAGGGCAGAACCCACCTAGCAGCCTCACTCTCACTTCCATATTTTTCAATCGCAGCCTCAAAGAGCTCTCGCTGCCGCTCCAAAGTTCTAAAGCCGGAAGAGATATAGAGACTGACTCCCTCTCGCTCTGCTGCGCTCTTTGCTGCGTTGAATCGAGCAAGTAAGAGCGGATGGAGTTCGGTCACAACCGATCCTGCCGTTGCACTCTCAGACAACGGAGCGTTTCCTAGATTAACTAGTGGCTTCGGGCACTGATCCTCGGTTGTCACTCGAAGCGTTGCGCTTGTGGGATCGAAGCAGGTTGTCACAGGTTTCACCTGTGGTTCAAGTGAGATCGAATCAGTAAAGAGAGTGAGTGTGACTAAAGCAGATAAGAGAAGTACTACAGCGCTTCCTGCTATCAAAGCAAAGCTTCGCTTAGCCACCCATTGCATGATAGCCACCATCAACGTGGATGATTTCACCAGTTGTCTTGGGGAACCAATCACTTAAGAGCGCAACGCTTGCTTGAGCGGCTGGAACAGGATCTGTAACATCCCAAGTCATTGGACTTCGTTCATCCCAGAGCTCTTTAAAGCGAGCAAATCCAGGAATCGACTTTGCCGCCACAGTGCTGATGGGACCTGCTGCAACTAAATTCACTCGGATATTCTCACTGCCGAGATACTTAGCAAGATAGCGACTGGTTGACTCAAGGGCTGCTTTAGCAATACCCATCCAGTCATAGAGCGGCCAAGCAACTTGTGCATCAAAATCAAGGCCGACAACAGAGCCACCATTGTTCATCAATGGTCGACAAGCCAAGGTCAAAGATTTGAGTGAATACGCTGAAATCTGCACCGCAGTCGCCACATCAGGCCACTCAGTACTGAGGAAGTTTCCGCCAAGTGCTGACTCTGGCGCAAAACCAATCGAATGAACCACGCCATCGAGATGTGGAAGGTGCTTGCGCACCTCATCTGCCAAACCATCGAGATGCTCCTGATTTGTCACATCGAGTTCGATGATGGGCGGCATCTGGGGCAGGCGTCCTGCGATTCGAGTCGTAAGGCTCAGGCCTCGCCCGAATCCAGTGAGCACAACATTTGCGCCCTCTTCCTGAGCAATCTTTGCAATATGAAATGCAATCGATCCATCTGTGAGAACGCCTGTTACCAAGATGTTCTTGCCTTGAAGGATTCCCATATCAGTGACCCATTCCTAATCCACCATCGACTGGAATGATTGCGCCAGTGATGTAACTCGCCTGCTTTGATGCGATAAATGTTACGACATCGGCAATTTCATCAGGTGTAGAGAAACGCCCGAGCGGAACCTGTGCTGCAATGTCAGAACGTCGCTTCTCGTCAAGCTCAGCCGTCATATCGGTCTCAACAAAGCCCGGTGCGATCACATTTGCAGTGATTCCACGGCTACCTAATTCGCGAGCGAAAGAGCGAGCCATTCCGACTAAACCTGATTTAGAGGCTGAGTAGTTCACCTGTCCCGCAGCTCCCACGCCCCCCACAACTGAACCGATGAAGATCAATCGCCCACGCTTTAACTTCAACAAGCCTTTAACTGCCCGCTTGGAGACCCTAAATGCGCCGGTGAGATTGGCGTTGATCACGCTCTCAAAATCCTCATCGCTCATCCGCATCACCAAGGTGTCTTTAGTTATTCCAGCGTTGGCCACGATGATTTCTGGGGTGCCGATCTCTGCCTCAATCTTGGCAAAACCAGCCTCTACAGACTCTGTGGAGGTGACATCCATCTGGACGGAATCAAAACCCGCTGGTGGAGTGCCACTGCGGTAGGTGATCACAACGCGATGGCCTGCCCCTTTGAGGCTGGTCGCGATGGCAAGGCCTATCCCTCGATTTCCGCCTGTGACGATAGCGATAGCGGGAGTCTCTAATTCCTGTGAACTCATGAGAGGAAACTTACTCGTTACTTCCGCGTAAGTACGATTTTCAGTGTGCCTTTATCGCTCGCGCCTCATACCCTTGCCTCATGAGAGCCTCCAAGAAGTCCTCCGGTGATACCGGCGCAACCTTCGATATCACCTCCGCGCCGAAGAGCCTTAAGAACGATCTCGCTGGACGTCAACGTCGCTATCTCATCTCTATGATTATTAGAACTCTCTGCTTCCTTCTCACCGTTGCATTGCCTAGCCCATACCGTTGGTTTGCTTTGGCAGGCGCAATGTTCCTTCCATACATCGCAGTGGTTATTGCAAATGCAGGACGCGAAACAGTTCTTCCTGGCATCAATATCTTGAGTAAGAGGCCTAAGGGCATTGAGTAAGAAGGAGAGCTATTCGCTCTTTAAAACATTCGTCGCACTCCTTCTCATTGCAGGGTGTGGCTGGGCGGCTCAATGGCAATATCACCGCGGCGTTGACCGACATGAACGCAATAACCAAATTGAATCTCGTATCGAACTACCGGCAATAACTATCGATGAGGCAAGTAAAGATGCCCCTGCCAATGAGTGGCGGACGGTAGTCACTGAAGGTGAATTTGATGCAACACGCCAGATTCTTCTTCGCAATCGCTACTTTGAAGGAAAGTATGGCTTTGAAGTTCTCACCGCCTTCAAGGATAAGAGCGGGCGAGAATTCTGGGTCGATCGCGGATGGGTTCAAGCAGGCGCAACTGCCACGATTCAACCTGAACTTCCACCATTGCCATCTAGCACTGTACAGATCGAGGGGCGACTTCGTCTTGATCGCTCACTTCCCCAGGGTAAGTTCTTCGCAATCCCAACTGGCAATCGTGGTGGATTAATCTCGGAAGCAAATGCCCAATCATCTAATCGCGAAAGTGGAATTGATTCTAAATTCTATCTTGATTTGCTCGGCGGTAGCACGGCTGACCTCACCCCGGAGGTCTCTGCATCTTTGCCTGAACTCTCCGATGGACCCCACTTTGCATATGCGCTGCAATGGGTCATCTTCGGCGGCTTAGTTATTTATGGAAGGTTTCTCATTCGCCGTGAGGTCTTGACGCGAGAAGAGCTCTGAGTAAAGGCCGCCGTTATTCATCAAATCTTGATGTCTTCCTCGCTCAACAATCGATCCATCGCTCACAACTAAAATCTGATCTGCATCCATCACCGTGCTCAAACGGTGGGCAATCACCAGTGATGTCCTTCCAACAAGGGCGCTCTTCAGCGCTGCTTGCACAAGCTCTTCATTTTCCGAGTCAAGGTGCGCTGTCGCCTCATCCAAGATAACGATCGATGGCGCCTTCAATAGCATGCGGGCGATAGCAAGGCGCTGCTTCTCGCCTCCAGAGAGGCGATGGCCGCGCTCCCCCACCATGGTGTCGAGACCATTTGGTAGCGTTTCAATCAGCGACCAGATCTGAGCTGACTTACAAGCTGCAATTAGCTCTTCGTCACTTGCATCGCTCTTGGCATAACGGAGATTCTCAGCGATTGATTCATGGAAGAGATGAGGATCTTGCGCCACAACTCCAATCTGATCTCTCAATGATTGAAGAGTGAAATCTCTAATGTCACTTCCATTGATGAGAATCTCACCTGATGTCACATCATAGAGGCGAGGCATAAGGGCAGAGAGCGTCGTCTTTCCAGCTCCTGATGGCCCCACAATCGCAGTGAGAGTTCCCGGCTTTGCTATGAAGGAGATACCTTTAAGAATCTCTCCACTTTCAACAACCTCTTCCTTTGCAACCGATTCAAGGGATGCAAGTGAAATCTCATCGGCCTTCGGGTATGAGAAGCGCACATCTTTAAACTCAATCTCAAGCGGACCTGGCGTAAGCGGCATTGCGCCTATCTTCTCTTTCACCATTGGCTTGAGATCGAGAACTTCAAAGATACGTTCGAATGAGACGAGTGATGTCATCACCTCGACTCTCACATTGGATAGCGCCGTGAGTGGTCCATAGAGGCGAGCAAGTAACGCGGTGAGAGCAAGGAGTGTTCCGACTGTGATTGAACCATTGATAGCCATATGGCCGCCAAAGCCATAGGCAAAGGCTGTTGCTACGGCAGCAACGCTTGTTAGCGATGTAAAGAAGAGTCTATTGAGCATTCCCATCTGAATACCGATATCAGCAACTTTCCTTGCTCTCGATGAGAAGAGATTTGCTTCCTTCTTAGGTTCTCCATAGAGAGATACCAAGATAGCTCCAGAGACATTGAAGCGCTCAGTCATTGTGCTCGACATTTTGGCGTTGAGATCAAATGATTCACGTGTGAGCTGCTGAATCTTTCTCCCCACCCACTTCGTTGGGTAGATGAAGAGCGGCAAGAGAACGAGTGAGACCAACGTGATCTGCCATGAGAGGAAGAACATGGCACCGGCAACAAGGACAAGAGTGAATCCATTGCTGACAACACTCGAGAGGGTTGATGTGAAAGCTTGTTGCGCACCCATCACATCTGAATTAAGCCGTGAGATCAATGAACCGGTCTGAGTTCGCGTGAAGAAAGCCACCGACTGGCTCTGCACATGGGTGAACAGCTCTGTTCGCAGGTCATAGATGAGGCCTTCACCAATACGGGCAGAGAACCATCTACCCACAACATTAAAGAGGGCATCGAGAATCGCTAGCGCCCCAACTGATAAGGCAAGGATCGTGACCAGCCCTGCATTCTTAGGAATTACTGCATCATCGATTAACTTTCGAAGAATAAGTGGAGTGCTGATTATGAGAACTGCGTCTATGACTACAGTTAGGAGAAAGAGCGCGATATATCTCTTATATGGCTTTGCATAACCAACGATACGCTTAAATGTTCCCTCTTTAAGCTTCTGCGACATTACCGATGGATCTGCGGTCATTGACCGCATAGCCATCCACACTGCATGTTGGCTCATTAAGAGTTAAAACTCAGACTGTAAAGCCGAGAGCGCGTAACTGTTCACGACCATCATCTGTGATCTTATCTGGACCCCAAGGTGGCATCCATACCCAGTTGATTCGCACATCGTCAACAAGTGGAGCAAGCGCTTGACGTGTTTGGTCTTCAATCACATCTTGAAGAGGGCATGCAGCAGAGGTGAGGGTCATATTGAGAACAGCAATATTGTTCTCGTCGACCATTGCATCGTAGATAAGTCCGAGATCAACGACGTTGATTCCGAGCTCTGGATCGACGACATCCTTCATCGCCTCTGTTACATCTTCTACCTGTGCTGCCATTTTCTTATCCTACTTCTCTTTCTTGCTGTGCGCTTGCACAGAAGCATCTTTAAAGGCCATCCATCCAAGGAGGGCGCATTTGATTCGCGCTGGATACTTCGAGACGCCAGCCAGGGCAACCGCATCCTCGAGAACTTCCGGGTCTCCTTCTTCCGCGCCCTTGCTCTGCATCAAGTGGAGAAAGTTCTCAGATATTGCAGATGCCTCTTCTAGCGAACGTCCAGTCAGGAGGTCGCTCATAATCGATGTGCTCGCCTGGGAGATTGAGCAACCAACGCCATCCCAGTTAATCGAGGAAACCTTCTCTCCATCGAGCTTGACGCCAAGGGTTACCTCATCGCCACAACTCGGATTGACGTGGTGGACTTGAGCATCATTATCGCTGGCAAGCGACTTATTCTGAGGGTTCTTGTAGTGATCAAGAATGACCTCTTGATAGAGATTATCGAGTTGCATCATCGGGCAAAGTATTTCCCTGCATCGCGTATTCCTGCAACTAAAGCATCACAATCCTCGATTGTGTTGTAAAGGTAGAGGGATGCTCTCGTTGTCGCCACAACTCCCATCTTGCGATTGAGCGGCCAAGCACAGTGATGGCCGGTTCGCACAGCAATCCCCTGGCTATCGAGGAATTGACCGAGATCGTGAGGATGGATATCGCCATAGGTAAAGGAGATAGATCCACCTCGTGACTCCATTGATGTTGGGCCAACAATCTTTAAGCCTTCGACTTCAGAGAGTTGTGTGAGCAGATGTGAGGTGAGCTCAAGTTCGTGGCTATGAACGCTCTCAATTCCAATCTTTATCAGATAGGTAAGCGCTGCGCCGAGACCAGCTGCTTGCGCCATATTAGGAACTCCGGCTTCAAACTTCTTTGGGGCTGGCGCCCAAGTTGCGCCCGTCATTGTGACCGTTTCGATCATCGAGCCACCAGTAAGAAATGGTGGAAGTTCTTCCAAGAGTTCGCCCTTACCCCAGAAAACGCCAATTCCGGTTGGGCCTAGCGCCTTATGTCCTGAGAAAGCCAAGAAGTCAACGTTGAGCTCCTTCACATCAACTTTCATATGAGGAACTGACTGGCAGGCATCCAATACAACAACTGCCCCAACCTCATGGGCGCGCTTTACAATCACATCAATTGGATTGATTGTTCCCAATACATTTGATTGATGAGTAAGGGCAACAACCTTTGTCTTCTCGGTGATAATCGCATTGATGTTGCTGAGATCGAGTCGCCCCTCAGGAGTTACCTCAAACCAAGAAAGCGTGGCACCTGTTCGAGCAGCGAGCTGCTGCCATGGGATCAAGTTGGCGTGATGCTCCATCTCGGTAACGACGATTGAATCACCACTTCTTAAATGAAATCTATTTCCAGCAGGAGCATTACCCATCGCATAGGCAACAAGATTGAGGGACTCGGTTGCATTCTTAGTAAAGACAACCTCGTCAACCTTGGCGCCGATGAAATCTGCGGTGATTGCTCGTGCGCCCTCATAGATATCAGTTGCCTCTTCAGCTAACTGATGTGCGCCTCGATGAACGGCAGCGTTGTGAAGGCGATAGAAATCAGATTCAGCATCGATAACTACCTGTGGTTTCTGACTGGTGGCGCCAGAATCTAAGTAGACAAGGCGCTTGCCATCGCGGATTGTCCGTTGAAAGATCGGAAAATCCTTGACGATGGCAAGCGCATTAAATGTCACTATTAGGCGCCTACATACTCCGCATAGCCGTTAGCCTCGAGCTTCTCTGCAAGTTCTGGGCCTCCTTGCTCAACAACCTTGCCAGCGGCAAAGACGTGGACAAAGTCAGGCTGGATATAACGAAGGATTCGGGTGTAGTGAGTGATGAGAAGGACGCCGAGGTTATTAGCTTCCTTCGCACGGACAACACCTTCTGAAACAATTCGAAGCGCATCAACATCGAGACCTGAATCAGTCTCATCGAGAATCGCAAACTTAGGCTTGAGAAGCTCAAGTTGCATAATCTCGTGGCGCTTCTTCTCTCCGCCAGAGAAACCTTCGTTGACGTTACGTTGTGCAAATGAAGGATCCATCTTGAGGCCCTCCATCGCGTTCTTGACTTCACCAACCCACTCACGCAGCTTTGGTGCCTCGCCACGGAGCGCGGTCGCTGCAGTACGGAGGAAGTTAGAGACTGAGACTCCAGGAACCTCAACTGGATACTGCATAGCAAGGAAGAGTCCAGCCTTGGCACGCTCATCTACCGACATTTCAAGAACGTCTACGCCGTCGAGAGTCACTGTTCCACCTGTAATGGTGTATTTAGGATGACCGGCAATTGAGTAAGCAAGCGTTGACTTACCAGAACCATTTGGACCCATGATTGCATGTGTCTCGCCTGACTTAATTGTGAGGTCGACTCCCTTAAGAATCTCCTTCACGCCCTGCTCTGTATCAACAGTTACCTTTAAACCACGGATTTCTAATGTGCTCATTGCGGACTCCATTACTTCTCAATCGTGACGGAGTCTCCGTCAACGCGTACTGAATACTTCTTTACTGGCATTACTGCTGGTGGTGTGAGGGCCTCGCCAGAACGGAGATCAAACTCTGCTCCATGAAGCCAGCACTCAATCTTGTAATCGGTGATATCACCCTCGGCGAGAGATGCATCAGAGTGGCTACAGGTATCACCGATGGCAAATACCTCATCACCAATACGCGCAACACAGATAGCCTCGCCATCTTTCTCAATCCGAAGTGGCTTTCCCTCAACTAGTGAGGCAAGTGAGAGATCAGACATTACTTACCTGCCTTTTCTAGCTCGCTATCGATACGAGTCATCAAGCGCTCCTGGATTTCATCCTGACCGATAAGTGAGATCACTTCATTGAAGAAGCCACGGACAACGAGGCGGCGAGCATCCGACTCTTGGATGCCACGAGACATCAAGTAGAACAATTGCTCATCATCGAAACGACCTGTAGTCGATGCATGTCCTGCCCCAACGATCTCACCAGTTTCAATCTCTAGGTTCGGCACAGAATCAGCACGAGCGCCATCGGTGAGAAGGAGGTTTCGGTTGAGCTCATAGGTATCAGTGCCTTCAGCGGCGGCACGGATATAGACATCGCCGATCCAGACTGTGTGAGCATCAGCGCCTGCCAGAGCGCCCTTGTAGTTCACGTTTGACTTAGCATGAGCTACTGCATGGTCAACAAAGATGCGGTGTTCGAAGTACTGACCTGCCGTTGCAAAGTAAACGCCTTGAAGATCTGCTGATGCACCAGGGCCGGCAAATTCCACCTTAGGAAGGAGGCGAACCACATCGCCGCCGACAGTCACATGGATTGCCCTAAGCGATGCATCGCGATCAATAATCGCATTATGCGTTGCCGCATAGACCGCCTTTGAACCCCACTCTTGGAGTGAGATAAAGGTGAGGTCAGATCCTGGCGCCAAGATAACTTCGAGGTCCTCAGCAAGATGTGTGTCGCCTGAATTTTCAAGTATCACAGTCGCCTTTGCATGCTCGCCGAGACGAATCTGAACGCGTGAGAGTTCAGCGCTCTCTACTCCCCCGCTGGTGCGGTTGAGAAAGATCGGCTGATCTACTTGAACGTTCTTATCAATCGCGAGAATCGCACCTTCAGAGGTGTGATTACGAACGCGATTGACAATTGCATCTTCACTGACAGATGCAGCAGTTACAGGGCCACGTGAGAATGAGACTCCAGAGGGCGCTGCGCCGTTGAGAGATAGTGATGCGCGATCGTCAGGCTTTGCACTTCCATCATGAAGGCCGGCAAGGCGCTTGAGCGGCGTGAAGCGCCATGCCTCTTCACGACCCGTTGGGGTGTGATTTTCTAGAAGATTAGATTGAAGCGTTGTCATTAACCAACAGCTCCTTCCATCTGAAGTTCAATGAGGCGATTGAGCTCAAGGGCATATTCCATTGGAAGTTCGCGAGCGATCGGCTCGATAAATCCACGGACGATCATCGCCATTGCCTCATCCTCATTGAGTCCACGTGACATCAAATAGAAGAGCTGATCATCTGAGATCTTTGAGACAGTTGCCTCATGTCCCATAGAGACATCATCTTCACGGATATCAACATAAGGGTAGGTGTCAGAGCGAGAGATGGTGTCGACCAAGAGCGCATCGCACTTAACGGTAGATGCTGAGTGATGAGCGCCCTCATTGATCTGAACGAGACCACGGTATGAGGTGCGACCTCCACCGCGAGCCACTGACTTTGAGATTACAGAAGATGATGTGTATGGAGCTGCGTGAACCATCTTCGCACCTGAATCCTGGTGTTGACCAGGACCTGCAAATGCGAGCGAGAGAGTCTCACCCTTTGCATGTGGACCCATCAACATTACAGCTGGGTACTTCATCGTCACCTTTGAGCCGATATTTCCATCGACCCATTCCATGGTCGCGCCCTCTTCGCAGATAGCGCGCTTTGTTACAAGGTTATAGACATTGTTAGACCAGTTTTGAATTGTGGTGTATCGAACGCGAGCACCCTTCTTCACAATAATCTCAACCACTGCTGAGTGAAGAGAATCCGACTTGTAGATAGGTGCAGTACAACCCTCAACATAGTGAATGTAGGAATCTTCATCAGCGATAATCAAAGTACGTTCAAATTGACCCATATTCTCAGTGTTAATACGGAAGTAAGCCTGAAGTGGAATATCTACATGAACGCCCTTCGGGACATAGATAAATGAGCCACCTGACCAGACAGAGGTGTTGAGAGCTGCGAACTTGTTATCACCAACAGGGATCACAGTTCCGAAGTACTCCTTAAAGAGTTCTGGATGCTGTTTCAAACCGCTATCGGTGTCGAGGAAGATGACGCCCTGCTTCTCAAGATCTTCACGGATTGAGTGATAGACAACTTCAGATTCATACTGCGCTGCAACGCCAGATACAAGGCGCTGCTTCTCTGCCTCTGGAATACCCAAACGGTCGTAAGTGTTCTTGATCTCTTCTGGAAGGTCATCCCAAGTAGCTGCCTGCTTCTCAGTTGAGCGCACGAAGTACTTGATGGTGTCGAAGAAGATTCCAGAAAGGTCAGAACCCCAAGAAGGCATCGGCTTCTTGTCAAAGAGAGCTAGGCCCTTAAGGCGCAGGTCTAGCATCCATTGTGGCTCAGACTTCTTAGCGCTGATGTCACGAACGACTTCCTCGTTGAGACCACGCTTTGCGTTGGTACCAGCATCGTTTCCATCCGACCAGCCGTACTCGTAATTGCCGAGTCCTTCTAGTTCTGGGTGTGCAGTTGTCATGTTCGCGCCTTTCCAGACGTTAGGGTTTTATTTTCAGATTTCTTTTCGATTTTCTTTTCAGATAGATGTGGAACAAAAGTTGTACAGACTCCATCTCCGTGAGCAATCGTCGCTAGGCGCTGCACATGAGTACCGAGAACTTTGGAGAATAACTCTGTCTCTGCCTCACAGAGTTGGGGAAATTCAGCAGCAACGTGCGCGATGGGACAGTGGTGCTGACAAATCTCCTCACCGAGCCCACGTGATTGAACGGTAGCCGCATAACCTTCTTGGGTGAGAAATTCAGCCAGCGCTGTACTGCGATCGCGCTTCTTAGAAATCACACTCTCTGCCCGACGTCCCATCTCATCGGCACGAAACTTTGCAAAGATACTGACGAGATGTGGACCAGATTGGGCAGTGATAAATTTCAAAGCAGCAACTGCTAGGTCGTCATATGAATGTTCAAACTTCTCGCGCCCTTGATCTGTCATTACAAAGACCTTGGACGGACGGCCTCGCCCGCGCACTAAAGCGCTATGGGGCTCGCGAGCTTCAAGAATCCCATCCTCAATGAGGAGATCGAGGTGTCGACGGACTCCAGCCGGGGTCAGGCCAAGGCGCTCCCCAATAGCAACAGCGGTCGACGGCCCATTCTCAAGGACCGAACGAGCGACCGCATTGCGGGTGCTGAGCTCATCGATTTTCACAACAGTATTGTGACTTAATTACCACGACCTCGCCACTCGGCGCGCTCCCCTTGGGCGTAGGCTAGAGCCATGAAAGCTACTCGCGCCCTTAGACCAGTAGCTCGCCTCCTCTTAGCCCTCCAGGCCCTTCTAGTCCTGACCGGAGGCGCAGTCCGTGTCACTGGATCTGGCCTCGGATGCCCTACCTGGCCAGAATGCACCACCGACTCTTACTTCCCAGTTGAAGGACAAGAAGAGAAGGCGCTCCATGCCTGGATTGAATTTGGAAATCGTCTCCTGACCTTTGCTCTCCTCTTTGCCGCACTCGCCATGGTCATCGTTGTTGTTCGTGCGCGGCGCAAAGATCTACGCCTCCTTGCGCTCTCGCAGATTGCAGGAATCTTTGGCCAAGCGATCTTGGGTGGAATCACAGTTCTCACAAAACTTAATCCAATTGCAGTGGCATCTCACTTCATCCTCTCCATCATCCTCATCGCTGCCGCCCAATCTCTTCTGACTCGAGCGCAATCTGAGAGAATTCAAAATCCGGTGAGATCTAATTACCTGACCATCCACACAATTCTTACCTTTGTCGTAATCGCAGTTGGAACTCTTGTCACGGGCGCTGGACCACATGCCGGAGATTCGGAGACGCCACGTCTAGATATTCCCGTTGCAACCGTTGCTGCAATTCATGGCTATCTCGTCGTGATTCTCATTTTGCTGACTATTGCTGGAATATATAAGCGCTTTAATAACTTTGCCGATAACACCCAGAAGATGCTCTCAATCTTCCTTGCAATCACACTCGCTCAAGGCGTCATCGGCTATGCCCAATACCTACTCGGGGTCCCAGAGGGGCTCGTAGCTCTCCATCTCATTGGTTCAGCAATCCTCTGGATCTCTGCGTGGAAAGTTCGACTTACCCAGTTCTACCGAGTAAGAACACAATCTTTAGCGACAGCGTAAAAGCACCAAACAAACAGGAGAAGACGATGACAGCAATTACCGGATGGACAGAGCTCGACGATCGCGCTGTTAAATATGCCCGCGCATTAGCGATGGATGCTGTGCAGAAAGTTGGCAACGGCCATCCAGGAACTGCAATGTCACTCGCCCCTGTTGCCTACAACCTCTTCCAACGCCACCTCCGTCACGATCCATCCGACCCACAGTGGTTAGGTCGCGACCGCTTCGTTCTCTCATGTGGCCACTCATCGCTGACTCTCTATACCCAACTCTTCTTCAGTGGTTATGGGCTAGAGATGGAAGATATGCAGTCATTTCGTACCTGGGGCTCACTCACACCAGGCCATCCTGAATATGGCCACACTGCAGGCGTTGAGACAACCACCGGACCTCTTGGCGCCGGTGTTGCAACAGCAGTAGGAATGGCGATGGCTGCCCGATATGAACGAGGACTTCTAGATCCGACAGCAGCTGAAGGTACTTCAATCTTTGATCACGACATCTGGGTGCTCTGCTCTGATGGCGATCTGCAAGAAGGCGTGAGCGCAGAAGCATCATCGCTTGCTGGCACGCAAGCTCTTGGAAATCTCAATGTGATTTATGACGATAACCGCATCTCCATTGAGGGCGATACTCACGTTTCCTTCACAGAAGATGTTGCTGCTCGTTACCGCGCATATGGATGGCATGTACAAGAGGTAGAGGCACTGGCTGATGGCAATATCGATCTCGTAGCTCTCGATGCGGCAATCGTTGCCGCTAAGGCAGAGCGCAACAAACCATCACTTATCAGAATGCATTCTGTGATTGCATGGCCTGCGCCAAAGTTGCGCGGCACAGCAAAGTCCCATGGTTCAGCCCTAGGCGATGAGGAGATTGCGGCTACCAAGATTGAACTTGGCCTCAATCCAGATGAGAAGTTTGCAATGCCGGCAGATGTCTTTGCCCATGTTCGCGCTGTCAAAGATCGCGGCGCTGCTCTTCATGCGGAATGGAATAAGAAGTTTGATAGCTGGAAGTCAGCACATGCAGATAAGGCTGCTCTCTTAGAGCGCCTGGTAAAGCGCAATCTCCCTACAGGTTGGGATAAGAGCCTTCCTGAATTTGAGGCTGGCAAAGATGTCGCAACCCGCGCAGCATCAGGCCATGTCATTAACGCAATTGCAAAGGTTCTCCCAGAATTCTGGGGTGGCTCTGCTGACCTAGCTGATTCAAATAACACCACTATCGAAGGGGGAAAGTCGTTTCTTCCAGCTAGTAGCGCAATGAAGGATGCCGATCCTTACGGTCGCATCATCCACTTCGGTATTCGTGAACACGCGATGGGTTCTATTCTCAATGGAATTACACTCCATGGTCTTACTCGAACCTTCGGTGGAACTTTCGCTGTCTTTAGCGACTATATGCGACCAACTGCTCGCCTTGCAGCGCTGATGGATATTCCAACTACCTTTATCTGGACCCATGACTCAATCGGCCTCGGTGAAGATGGACCAACTCACCAACCTATCGAGCACCTTGCTGCGATGCGCGCAATTCCAAATTTCGCAGTGATTCGTCCAGCAGATGGCAATGAGGTGCGCGAGGCATGGAAATCAATCCTCGCCCGAAAGAAGCCGACTGGACTCTTCCTCTCCCGACAGAACCTTCGTACAGTAGATCGCACCACTCATGGCGCAGCAAGCGGCGTTGATAAGGGCGCCTATATTTTGAAGGAGGCTTCTGGTAACCCGGATGTCGTGATTATTGCTACTGGATCCGAAGTCGCGCTGGCACTAGATTCACAGATCGCGCTTGAAGGTAAGGGCATCTCAACTCGTGTTGTGAGCGCTCCTTGCCTTGAGTGGTTCAATGAGCAACCACTCTCCTACCGTGAGAGCGTCATACCTAAGGGCGCCAAACTTCGCGTCAGCGTCGAGGCAGGAATCGCTCAAGGTTGGCGTGAATATGTCGGTGATAGCGGAGTGATCATCTCCATTGAACACTTTGGTGCATCAGCCGGCGCCGGCAAACTCTTCACTGAATTTGGATTCACTGCAGATCGAATCGTTGGCGATATCGAATCTGCACTCAAGTAAGGGCTGGTAATCGATGAAACTCTCTGGCCCATCACTTGCTCGAGTAGATCGCGCCTCCCCTCGTTATGCCTATCTTCGCGAAATTCATCAAAGAGTTGCTACTAAGGACTCCACCACATGGGGGCCTGCAGCTCAGGCAGAGGCTGCTATCCGACTTAACTGGGTTGATCTCCCAGAAGCATCAGCGAACCTTCGCGCAGAAGTCTCGGAGATAGCTGCTCGTTTTGCCGATAAGAATCGAGTAGTTCTCTGCGGCATGGGTGGTTCATCGCTTGCTCCAGAAGTTCTGGCAAAGAGCTATAAGCGAGAGATCTTCATTGTCGACTCCACCGATCCCAACTACATCTCTCGCGCCCTCAACGGTGACCTCGCAAAGACTGTCTTTGTGGTGAGCTCTAAATCAGGTTCGACTATTGAAACATCGTCTCAGCGCGCACTCTTTCAAGCCAAAGTCGTTGAGGCGGGATTAAATCCGGTCGAGCACATTGTCTTCGTTACCGACCCAGGTTCACCCCTTGATATCGAAACTCGCGCTGCGGGATTTACCGTCGTCAATGCAGATCCCAATGTTGGTGGACGCTTTAGCGCCCTCTCTGCTTTTGGCGTGGTACCGGCATGCCTTGCGGGAATTGATATTTGGCAGGTTCTTGGCGATGCCTCAGATGAAAAGCAGTCATTCCTTGCTAACGATGAGCAGATACTTGATGTGGCATATCTTCTCAGTGAAATTGCAGGCCAATACATAGGATTTACCGACCATGGCTCTGATGTGCCTGGGATTTCAGATTGGATTGAGCAACTTATCGCTGAGTCAACAGGAAAAGATGGTAAAGGTCGTCTTCCGGTTGTGGCTGAGTCAGTGGCTGCAGCAGAAGTTGGCAATCCATTTACGATCTCATTCTCTGAATCAGGAGCTGATCTCAATGCAGTAGCGCCACTTGGTGCTCACTTCATCTTCTGGGAGTGGATTACAGCTATTCTCGGCGCCGCACTTGAGATAGACCCATTCAATCAACCCAACGTGACTGAGGCGAAAGAACAGACTTTGGCTCTTCTCGATGAGTGGCGCTCAACTGGTAACGCTAGCGCTCCGAACTTGATTCCTCAGGCAATCGAAGGTGACGTTGAGATATTCGGTGAAGGCGCCACGATTGAAGAATCCCTTCGGACGATAATTGCAGGCGTTGAAGATGGCGGCTATATCGCGATCATGGCCTATCTCGATCGAATTGGGGATGTCGCTCTCGAAGAACTTCGCGCTCTCATATCAAGTGCATCGGGTAAGCCAACAACATTTGGCTGGGGTCCACGCTTTATGCACTCTACGGGACAATTCCATAAAGCCGGCCAGCCGAATGGAACGTTTATTCAAATCACAGGTGAGGTTGATTGTGACTTCGAGATTCCAGGTCGCGATTTCTCTTTCGCTACTCTTGTTGCAGCGCAAGGGCTAGGCGATGGAAGAGCTCTTGCAAAGAGACAATACCCGCTCCTACGTCTTCATCTGAAGAACCGCAGTGCGGGTATTGAGGAAATTCTTAAGGCTGCTCGAGCCCTTTAACTTAAACTACTCGATATCGTCGCCGCGAAGTTTGCGTAGCGCATCTTCGAGAATCTTTGCACCCTCTGCATCTGTGCGACGCTCCTTCACATAAGCAAGGTGGGTCTTATAAGGAACGTTGACGACAGCACTTGGTGGATTGTTGCGATCACGCCCTGCTGGCAGGCCACACTTTGGACAATCCCATTGGACCGGGATCTCAACTGTCTCTTCTACTGCAAAAGATGGTCGGACTTCATGTCCATTGGCACACCAGTATGAAACCGTTGCGCGCTCAATCTGATCACCGCGCTCTGCCTCGCCCATTGGGCCAGCGCCGACACGGCTACCGCGAATTGCACTTGCCATTGCTTAACCCTTCAAAACGAGTGAGAGGCCAACTACGCCTGCGAACCAGAGGCCACCGACAACGATTGTGATGCGATCGAGGTTACGCTCAACGACAGATGACCCGCCGTAGTTTGATGAGATACCGCCACCGAAGAGGTCTGAGAGCCCTGAACCCTTGCCCTTATGGAGGAGGACGAGAAGGATCATCAAGACGCTGGTGATGACGAGAAAGATTGATAGTGCTAAAGCCACGGAGAACTCCTTATTGAGGCGGTACTACATACTCAGGTGGGTAAGGATAGCGAATAAAGAGGGGCTTGAGTTACTCAGAGACCGCATAGAACTTGGCGATTTTCGCCAATTCCTCAGGATCTAGGCTCGCTCCCCCGATGAGGGCGCCATCGACATCCTCCTGCTTCATAATCTCAACGATATTCGATGACTTCACCGAACCGCCGTAGAGGATTCGCATATTGGAGGCAATCTCTGATGAGCCGATCTGCTCAATCTCCTCACGGATTGCAGCACAGACCTCTTGCGCATCCTCAGGGGTCGCTGTCTTGCCAGTACCGATCGCCCAGACTGGCTCGTAAGCGATCACAATCTTCTTCAGCTCTGGCTTGGTAAATCCTTCAAGCCCTGCGCGAACCTGGCGGATGACATGTGAAACATGAGTTCCTGATTCACGGATTGCTAGCTCTTCGCCAACGCAGAAGATCGGTGTGAGCTCATTGGCAAGAGCTGCCTTGATCTTTCGGTTGATGAGGGCATCATCCTCCTGATGGATGGCTCGACGCTCTGAGTGTCCGATGACAACAAAGGTGCAGCCAAGCTTCTTCAACATTGAGCCTGAGATATCTCCAGTGAATGCGCCAGAGCTCTCAGGTGAGAGGTCTTGTGCTCCATATTGAAGTCGGAGGCGATCACCGTCAACCATGGTCTGGATAGAACGAATATCGGTGAAGGGAGGAAGGATTGCAACATCGACTGCCTCATAGTCAGCATCGGTGAGTGAGTAGACCAACTTCTGTGCAACAGCAATCGCCTCAAGGTGATTGAGGTTCATCTTCCAGTTACCAGCCATCAGTGGCTTACGCATTTATTACTCCTTCAGTTCCGTTGCTGTTGATGTATTGAAGTAAAACTAGAGATCGAGCGCCTTCAGGCCAGGAAGTTCCTTGCCCTCGAGATATTCGAGTGAGGCTCCACCACCGGTTGAGATATAACCGAATTGGTCATCCTTGAAACCAAGTGCGCGCACAGCTGCAGCCGAGTCGCCGCCTCCAACTACAGAGATGCCTGAAACTTCAGTGAGGGCTTGAGCAACAACCTTGGTACCGTGAGAGAAAGCGGCAAATTCAAATACTCCCATTGGGCCGTTCCAGAAGACCGTCTTACATTCACGGATCGCTGAAGCAAAAGCTGTCGCAGAATCGGGGCCAATATCGAGACCCATCTGATCTGCTGGAATTGCATCTGCAGAAACAGTTGTCGCAGGAGAATCTGCTGCAAAGGCAGGTGCGACGACGATATCTGTTGGAAGTACTAGGCGAACGCCCTTCTCCTTCGCCTCATTGATAAGGCCGCGAACGGTGTCGAGCATCTCTGCCTCAACGAGCGACTTACCAATCTCCTTGCCTTGCGCTGCAAGGAAGGTGAAGACCATTCCGCCACCGATCGCCATCACATCAACTTTGCCGAGCAAGTTGGAGATGACACCGAGTTTATCTGAGACCTTTGCGCCACCTAGGACCACGCCATATGGACGTGCAGGATCTGTCGTGAGCTTCTTTAAGACTTCAACCTCTGCTGCAACGAGAGTTCCGGCAGCGTGTGGGAGAAGTTTCGGTAGATCGAAGACTGATGCATGCTTGCGGTGAACTGCACCGAAACCATCACCAACATATATATCGGCAAGCTTGGCAAGCTCTGCCGCGAAAGCAGAACGCTCTTCCTCATCCTTAGATGTCTCAGCTGCGCTAAAACGGATATTCTCTAGAAGGAGAATCTCGCCAGCAGCAAGTGAGTTCGCTGCTGCTGTGACATCAGAACCTGTTATTGCGCCAGCAAACTTCACCGGCTTGCCTAGGAGCTCTGAGAGTCGAAGTGCAATTGGAGCAAGGGAGAGCTCTGGCTTTGCCTCACCCTTTGGGCGACCTAGATGCGCTGCAATAACGAGGGATGCTCCCTTTGCAAGGAGCGCGTTAATTGTTGGCAAGGATGCGCGGATACGTCCATCATCTGTGATCTTTCCTTCTTTCAAAGGAACGTTGAGATCACAGCGAAGGAATACGCGCTTGCCTGCAACATCTAGGTCAACCAAAGTAGTCATTGAATTAGAGGCTCTTTCCTACATAACCAACGAGATCTACGAGGCGGTTTGAGTAGCCCCACTCGTTGTCATACCAACCGACAACCTTCACAGTTGTTCCGATTGCCTTGGTGAGCTGAGCATCGAAGATACATGATGATGGATCAGTCACGATATCTGAAGAGACGATTGGATCTTCTGTGTATGAGAGGAAGCCCTTTAGTGAACCTTCCGCTGCCTTCTTCATCGCAGCATTGATCTGCTCTGCAGTAGCTTCCTTTGCAAGCTCAACTGTCAGGTCTGTTGCTGAACCTGTAGGAACTGGCACGCGCATCGCAAAACCATCGAGCTTGCCCTTGAGCTGTGGAAGAACGAGAGAGATCGCCTTTGCTGCACCTGTTGAGCTTGGGATGATATTTGTTGCAGCTGCACGAGCGCGACGGAGATCCTTATGTGGGAAGTCAAGGATTACCTGATCGTTGGTGTAAGCGTGGATAGTTGTCATCAAGCCACGAACAATTCCAAACTCCTCATCAAGGACCTTAGCCATTGGTGCAAGGCAGTTTGTTGTGCATGATGCATTTGAGATGACGTGGTGGTTTGCTGGGTCATACTTATCATGGTTGACGCCCATTACGACGGTGACATCTTCATCTGTTGCAGGAGCTGAGATGATGACCTTCTTCGCACCAGCTGCGATGTGCTTCTTCGCATCAGCAGCCTTTGTGAAGTGGCCAGTTGATTCAATAACGATATCTGCGCCAACTGTCGCCCATGGAAGGTTTGCTGGATCGCGATCTGCAAAGACCTTAATTGTCTTTCCACCGACTGTGATGGTGTCTTCTGTGTGTGAGACCTCAAGGCCGAGGCGACCGAGGATTGAGTCATACTTGAGAAGGTGGGCAAGAGTTGCATTATCTGTGAGGTCGTTAATACCTACGATATTGATATTTGGATTGGTCAGCGCTGCGCGGAAGAAGTTACGTCCGATGCGGCCAAAGCCGTTAATTCCGACATTAATCATGATTAAACCTCGTTCTCTTGAAAATGAGTGATTTTCCCGTAATGACCCTGAGCCCGATGGAAACTGGCCCTGAAATGGGTGGCTTTACTTGCGCCACAACGTTGGGACAGGGGAAGGATACCAGCCCGCGGAGGTTACTCGCCGAGTAAGTCAGGCGAGAGTCCCGCCTCAGTATCTGGAATTCCAAGCTCTGCAGCGCGCTTATCTGCCATCGCAAGGAGGCGTCGAATACGTCCTGCAATTGCATCCTTTGTCATTGGTGGTGAAGCGAGTGAACCGAGTTCTTCCAAAGATGCCTGGCCATGTGCGATACGCAACTCCCCTGCCTCCTTGAGGTGATCGGGAATAGTTGGGCCGAGAATCTCCATCGCTCGCTGCACACGAGCTGCCGCTGCAACTGCTGCTCGCGCAGATCTACGGAGGTTTGCATCATCAAAGTTGGCAAGGCGATTGGCTGTCGCTCTCACTTCACGGCGCATCCGACGCTCTTCCCATGCTAGGACGCTCTCGTGAGCTCCAAGGCGAGTGAGCAATGAGCCGATTGCATCACCATCGCGAATAACAACACGATCTACACCGCGAACTTCACGAGCCTTCGCTGCAATATTCAATCTGCGAGCAGCTCCCACGAGCGCAAGCGCTGCCTCAGGACCCGGACAGGTAATTTCAAGTGATGAGGAGCGACCCGGCTCAGTCAGTGAACCATGGGCAATAAAGGCGCCACGCCAGGCAGCCTCTGCATCACAGACATTTGCCGCAACGACTTGTGGTGGAAGACCACGAATTGGTCGCCCATTTGCATCGATCAAACCAGTCTGGCGAGCGAGAGCTTCACCCGATTCAATCACTCTCACGACATAACGTGACCCTTTACGAAGTCCACTCGATGAGAGCACGGCTAAATCAGAGTCGTGGCCATAGATATCGGCGATATCTTTCTTGAGGCGGCGGGCAGATTGTGAGGTGTCGAGCTCGACCTCAATCACAACCTTTCCAGATGCAATATGGAGTCCCCCAGCAAAACGGAGCAGCGATGAGACCTCAGCCTTGCGACAGCACGGCTTGGTAATCGTGAGTCGGCTGAGCTCATCTTTGACTGCAGCTGTCATTGCCATGGGGATATCAAACCAGCATTTCTCTGGCAATGTGAGCGAAAGTTGAGGCTAATTTTCGTCCCTCATGGTGAATGGTCACCTTCTCATCACGGAGATCGGCCTCAAGATAGGCGCTTTTACGATCCCTCAAGTAATCCTCGAGCTCTCCCCGACCGGCTAGATGTGAATCGGCGATTACAAGGTCGAAGTGAAGGGCTGGAGCGTAATGATGGAGGATCTCGCAATGTTCGCGAGGTGAGTAACCAGCATATTCACCCGCAGGTGCCGACTCTTTATTGGAGTCGAGATTGAGTAAGAGAATCTTCTTGGCAGGTGAAGCGACGATTGCATCGCGCAGTGATGGCACAAGAAGGTGCGGCAGAACGCTGGAGAACCACGAACCTGGTCCCATTGTTATCCAATCGGCTTCGCTGAGCGCTGCGAGAACTTCTGGTCGAGTACTTGGATTGGCTGGCTTCATCCGTAGCTCTTGAAGGCGACCTAAGGTTGTGGCAACTGCAACCTGACCAATCGCCTCAATCTCTCTACCGTTCTGAAGAAAAGTTGCCTCAATATCGAGCGGCTCTGCCGTCATAGGAAGAACGCGGCCAACCACCTTTAAAAGTGCACCGACTCGATCAAGTCCGATAACGACATCTTCATCTCTATCCCAGAGCGCAGCTAAGAGTAAATTACCCAGCGCATGGCCATTGAGCGGCCCATCGCTGGTGAAGCGATATTGCATGATGTCAGCCCAATCACGGCCCCATGAATCATCAGAACAGAGTGCAGCTAATGCCATCCTTAAATCACCCGGAGGCATAATCGGAAACTCTTCGCGAAGTCGCCCACTGGAACCGCCATTATCTGCAACAGTGACAACTGCAGTGATATTAGTTGTGATAGAACGAAGCGCCGTCAGGGTCGCAGCGAGTCCGTGGCCACCGCCAAGGGCAACAACTTTGGGATTAGAGATCATTCACGCCCCACATCACGATGAGTTGCATGGGCAGAGACCGCATACTCTCCGTGTTCGCGATTGAGTTGGGCGGCGATCTCTCGGGCGATGGAGACCGAGCGATGTTTGCCACCGGTGCAACCAATTGCAATCGTCACATACTTCTTTCCCTCTTGCAGATATCCGGGGAGCATCTTCTCCACCACTGCGACATATGCCTTCACAAAATCACTCACTCCATCGGTGGCAAGGACGTGGTTATAAACAGCATCATCCAAGCCAGAGAGTGGTCGAAGCTCAGGGATCCAATGTGGATTAGGAATAAAGCGGCAATCGAGTACGAGATCGGCATCTACTGGGATTCCATATTTATAACCGAATGAGAGAACGTTAATTCGAAGCGCCTTAGCCATCCCTGCAGCGAAGATTTCAGCGGTCCGCTTCTCAAGTTGATGAACATTGAGATTTGATGTGTCGATAACAACATCAGCTTGAGCGCGTAGATCCTCTAACTTATTCCGCTCTCTCGCGATGCCATCGACGATGCGATCAGTCGATTGAAGCGGGTGTGGTCGCCGCGTGGATTCAAATCGTTGAACAAGAGCTTGATCGCTTGCATCCAGGAAGAGGAGGCGATATTTAATATCGCTCTTTCCCAAAGACTCCAAAGCGCTAGCCAGAGCATCGAAGAATTTTCCTCCGCGCACATCAACAACCACCGCCACAGAGGATTCAGTCTTCTCCATCTCGGTAGCAAGTTCAGGCAAGAGCGCAGGTGGCAGATTGTCCACTACATGCCAGCCCAAATCTTCCAGAGCATGCGCCACCGTTGATCGACCAGCGCCTGACATACCGGTGAGAATGAGGAGTTCGCGATTGCTCATGGCTCCATTCTGCCCTATCCGTCAACTACCCCTGAATCTCGCCCGTCTCCATATTGACTGCAGGAGTGCTCAGCTTTTCTAGATGCGAGTAAATGATGCCGGCGATAGTTGAGCCAATACCGGGAGTGGTCTCAAGCTCGGCCAAGGTGGCCTTTCTAATGGCAGAGACCGAGCCAAATCGCTCCAGCAACGCTGACCGCCGTGACTCACCCAATTGCGGGATCTCATCGAGGAGCGATTCCAACATTACCTTTGACCGCTTACTGCGATGGAAGGTAATTGCAAATCTATGGGCTTCATCTCTAATGCGCTGAAGCAAATACATTCCCTCACTTGTTCGAGGAAGGATCAGTGGATCCATTGAGTTTGGCAGCCAGACCTCTTCTAATCTCTTGGCGAGACCAACAAGTGCAACATCAGTTATCCCTAATTCATCGAGGGCTCGCTGCGCTGCAGAAACTTGCGGTGCACCACCATCGACAACAATTAACTGTGGTGGGTATGCAAACTTCGAGAGCTTGCCCCCAGTCTCTGCCACCTCGCTATGGTTGACCTGACGATCTGCAATCAATCGCTTCATACGTCGGGTTATGACTTGATGCATCGCCCTGGTGTCATCAGTTGCCGTACTGGTATCGATGGCAAAGCGTCGATATTCGCTCTTCTTTGCAAGACCATCTTCAAAGACCACCATCGAGGCAACAACTGAGG
>JBEEOC010000099.1:0-6720 GCA_041191845.1 Actinomycetota bacterium
TTGCACCATCGCCATAGATTGAAAAGAGTAGCGATGCATATTGATCATCACCTTCAAGAGTCCGCTCCTGATCCACAATCCACGAACGAGATCCCTTGATCGAACCTCTTCTGACCATAAAAATCGATCCAGCTGCATGGAGACCCTCTTCATGAATTGCGATGAAGTCGCCATCTAAATCGTCAGAGAGGTTTCCCTGTGTGGAGCGCTGAGCTTTCTCAAAGGATTCAATCTGGTCTCGAATACGTGCAGCTCGTTCAAACTCTTCTCGTTGCGAAGCGAGTTCCATCTCAGCGCGCATCGTTGGAACGAGATCTTCCATCCCCGACTCCATGAAGGCGTTGAGTTTATGAGCAATCTCCTTATGCTCTTCTGGCGTCACCCAACCAACACATGGCGCCGCACATTTACCAATATCGCCTAAAAGGCATTGGCGTTTGCTCCTCTGGGCTCTCTGGAAATTTCCTGAACTGCATGAGCGAACAGGAAAGACTTTGAGGAGAACTTCATAGGTATTACGAAGCGCCCAGGCATTTGTATAGGGGCCAAAGTATTTGAGTCCCGAACGCTTCTCTTTTCGGGTAATAAAGATTCGTGGGAATTCATCTTCGAGTGAGATGGCTAGATACGGGTAGGACTTATCGTCTTTAAATTGAACGTTATAGGTGGGGTGATACTGCTTGATCCAGGAGAATTCGAGAGCCAAAGCTTCGAGTTCAGAGTTAACAATAGTCCAGTCAACTCTTACCGCCTCGTGGACCATTCGATAGGTTTTCTGGGCGAGATTAGATCCAAAGTAAGAACTTAATCGATTCTTAAGGTTCTTCGCCTTGCCAACATAGATGACTTTATCGCTCTTGTTATAGAAGCGATAAACACCTGGCTCCTCAGGAATATCTGAGGGGCGATAGCTGGCTGGATCTGCCATCTCTACTTCTTCTTTGCAGCGGTGCTCTTCTTAACCGGAGACTTAGCTGCGCTGGCACTCGACTTCTCACTAGCTTTCGTGCTGGCTCGATTACTAGCGAGAATCTCAGCAAGGAATTGGCCGGTGTAGCTCTCCTTCACCTTGGCAACTTCCTCTGGGGTTCCTTGTGCGACAACGAGGCCACCACGGAATCCACCTTCTGGACCCATATCGATGACCCAATCAGACGATTTAATGACATCGAGATTATGTTCAATCACAACAACGGTATTGCCTGTCTCCACTAGGCGCTTTAACACACCTAATAGTTTATTAACATCTTCAAAGTGAAGACCTGTTGTTGGCTCATCGAGAACATAGATGGTGCGACCGGTAGAGCGTCGCTGCAATTCAGTTGCCAGCTTGACGCGTTGTGCCTCACCGCCTGAGAGAGTTGGGGCTGATTGACCTAATCTCACATAGCCAAGGCCAACATCACAGAGCGTCTTGAGATATCGAGCGATAGTTGGAACTGACTCGAAGAATTCATGCGCGACCTCAATCGGCATATCGAGCACTTCAGCAATCGTCTTACCCTTGTAATGCACCTCGAGCGTCTCTCGGTTATAGCGCGCGCCATGACAGACCTCGCATGGAACATAGACATCGGGGAGGAAGTTCATCTCAATCGTGATAGTTCCATCACCAGAGCAGTTCTCACAGCGCCCGCCTTTAACGTTAAAGGAGAAGCGGCCTTGCTGGTATCCGCGAACCTTCGCCTCTGAAGTCTCTGCAAAGAGAGCGCGCACCTTGTCAAAGACTCCGGTGTAGGTGGCAGGATTTGAGCGTGGCGTACGACCGATAGGTGATTGATCGACGTGAACGACCTTATCGAGCTGATCAATACCCGTCACAGTGCGATGTCGACCAGGGACCAATCGTGCGCCATTTAACTTATTGGCAAGAGTCGTATAGAGAATGTCATTGACCAACGTTGACTTGCCAGAGCCAGAGACGCCAGTTACAGAGACAAAGAGACCAAGTGGAATCTCGACCTCAATATCTTTGAGGTTATTCTCTTTCGCGCCCTTGACGACAAGCTTTCGCTTTGAATCTACAGCACGACGAGTACTTGGAATTTCAATTGATTTCCGGCCAGAAAGATATGCGCCAGTTATGGATTCCTTGGAGTTAATCAGATCTTCGTAAGAGCCCGAGACCACAACATGGCCGCCATGCTCCCCTGCTCCTGGACCGATATCGACAACCCAATCTGCAGTGCGGATTGTCTCTTCATCGTGCTCCACCACAATCAGGGTATTTCCGAGGTTGCGGAGTCGAGTGAGGGTATCGATTAGGCGCCTGTTATCGCGTTGATGGAGGCCAATACTTGGCTCATCGAGAACATAGAGAACGCCAACTAGACCTGAACCAATCTGTGTTGCGAGGCGAATACGTTGTGCTTCACCGCCAGAGAGCGTGGCCGCTGGACGATCGAGTGAGAGATAGTCGAGACCGACATCGAGTAAGAAACCGAGGCGAGCATGAACCTCCTTCATTACTCGTTCAGCAATCTGAGCCTCACGAGCATTGAGCTCAATACCCTTTAGGAAGGTGGCGCACTCATCGATGGAGAGTAGGCAGACTTCAGCGATTGATTTACCACCAATCGTTACCGCAAGAACTTCAGGCTTTAAGCGAGCACCCTTACAGGCGGGACATGGCGTCTCTCGCATATACGCTTCATACTTCTCACGACTGTAATCAGAATCAGTCTCTGAGTGGCGGCGATGGATAAATGGAATAACGCCCTCAAAGCCGGTTGAGTAATTACGTACGCGACCATAGCGATTCTTATACTTCACATGAACTTCGTAATCGAAGCCATTGATAACAGCGTCCTTTGCCTTAGCCGGCAACTTGCTCCACGGTGTGGTGAGCTTAAACTTCAACTCACTTGCTAGCGCCTCTAGGAGACGCAGGAAATACTCTGAAGATTGGCCACCGGCCCATGGTGCGATCGCACCGTCTTCAATGGAGAGCGAGTCATCAGGAATGATGAGATCTTCATCGACCTCCAATTTTGTTCCGATACCTGAGCATTCAGCACAAGCGCCAAAGGGAGAGTTGAAAGAGAAAGAGCGTGGCTCTAGCTCTTCAAAGGAGAGGTTGCAATCGTGGCAAGCAAGGTGCTCGCTATAGGTACGCTCTTTCTCAGCGCCCTCAGCGTCGACAAAGTCAAGAATTACCAAACCGCTTGCTAATTTGAGTGCAGTCTCAATGGAATCTGTTAATCGAGACTTGCTCTCAGCCTTTGCAGTGAGACGATCAACAACAACTTCGATGGTGTGCTTCTCTTGTTTTTTCAACTTTGGCGGTTCAGAGAGTTGAATCGTCTCACCATCAACGCGAGCTCTCGAATAACCCTGTGTTACTAAGTCGCTGAAAAGATCTACAAATTCACCCTTTCGCTCTCGAACAACTGGCGCCAGAACCTGGAACTTTGTCGTGGCCGGCATGGTCAAAATTTGGTCGACAATCTGCTGTGGCGATTGTCGCGAGACTGCTTTGCCGCAATTTGGGCAGTGTGGTCGTCCAGCGCGAGCAAAGAGAAGACGGAGGTAGTCATAGACCTCGGTGATAGTTCCCACGGTCGAACGTGGATTACGGTTGGTTGATTTCTGGTCGATCGAGACTGCAGGTGATAACCCTTCAATAAAGTCAACATCTGGCTTATCCATCTGACCCAAGAATTGACGGGCATAGGCAGAGAGCGATTCAACGTAACGGCGCTGGCCCTCGGCAAAGATGGTGTCAAAGGCGAGCGATGACTTTCCGGATCCAGAGAGTCCGGTAAAGACGATAAGCGCATCACGTGGAAGCTCGAGTGAGACATCCTTGAGGTTATGCTCGCGAGCACCGCGTACGACTAGCTTCTCAATGCTCACTATTAATGTCCCGCCTCATCCATAGATCGAAGTTCTCGCTTTAACTCTTTAATTTCATCGCGCAAACGTCCCGCCAGCTCGAATTGAAGCTCGTCAGCAGCGCTGCGCATCTGCTCGGTGAGGGAGCCTATCAACGCCGCTAACTCTTGGCGCGCTAGAGAGCCCTTGCCCCGCTCAACAAAGGGAACTGAACCCTTTGCCCCCTTGATTCCTGCGATAAGTTCATCGGTGTCATCGCTCTCACGAGCAATCATGTCGGTGATGTCGGCAATTTTCTTCCGTAGCGGCTGTGGATCGACGCCTCGCTCAAGGTTATAGGCCACCTGCTTTGCTCGACGGCGATTGGTCTCATCAATCGCCTTCTCCATAGATGCTGTGATGTTATCTGCATACATATGCACCTCACCCGAGACATTTCGAGCAGCGCGACCAATTGTCTGAATGAGAGATGTGGCAGAGCGCAAGAAGCCCTCTTTATCTGCATCGAGGATGGCGACAAGTGAAACTTCAGGTAGATCGAGACCTTCACGGAGAAGGTTGATGCCAATCAAGACATCGTAATCACCGGATCGAAGTTCGCGGAGGAGTTCTACGCGGCGCAACGTGTCCACCTCGGAATGTAGATAACGAACCCTCACCCCACGTTCTTGTAGATAATCGGTAAGGTCTTCCGACATCTTCTTTGTTAAAGTAGTCACAAGAACGCGTTCATTGCGTTCGGCTCGAACATTAATCTCTTCTAGCAAATCATCGATCTGACCCTTAATTGGCTTAATTACAATCTTTGGATCAATCAATCCGGTAGGACGGATAACCTGCTCAACTACATCGCCCTTGACCTTCTCAAGCTCATACTTACCTGGTGTCGCTGAGAGATAAATGGTCTGTCCAACGCGCTCCTGAAACTCAGGCCACTTCAATGGGCGGTTATCAAGCGCACTCGGAAGACGGAATCCATGTTCGACCAATGTCCGCTTTCGTGAAGCATCGCCCTCATACATCGCGCCAATCTGAGGAACAGTCACATGGCTCTCATCGATGACTAAGAGGAAGTCCTCAGGAAAGTAATCGAGTAGGCAGTTCGGCGCTGATCCTGGTTCGCGACCATCGAGGTGACGTGAATAATTCTCGATTCCAGAGCAAAAACCTAACTGCTCCATCATCTCCAAATCGAAGGTCGTACGCATGCGAAGGCGTTGCTCCTCGAGAAGCTTTCCCTGCTTCTTAAAGGTATTGAGTTGGATCTGAAGCTCATCCTGAATATCGCTCATCGCTCGCTTGAGCGTCTCAGGCCCTGCGGCATAGTGAGTTGCAGGGAAGATATACATCTCCTCCTCATCGCGAACAATCTCACCGGTGAGCGGGTTGAGGGTTGTGATTTTCTCAATCTCATCGCCGAACATTTCAATTCGAATAGCAAGCTCTTCATACATCGGGATGATCTCAACAGTGTCACCTCGAACGCGGAAGGTGCCGCGCTCAAATGCAATATCGTTTCGCTTGTATTGAACATCTACGAATCGACGCAAGAGAGCATTGCGCTCAATCTCATCGCCCACCTTTAAGTGAATCATTCGGTCGATATATTCCTGAGGGGTTCCCAAACCATAGATACAAGAGACCGTAGCAACAACTATTACATCTCTTCGAGTCAGAAGTGAGTTAGTAGCCGAGTGGCGCAAACGTTCCACTTCATCGTTAACGCTTGAATCCTTCTCAATGAAGGTATCGGTTTGAGGAACGTATGCCTCAGGTTGGTAGTAGTCGTAGTAGGAAACAAAGTACTCAACTGCATTGTTGGGAAGTAACTCTCTAAATTCATTGGCAAGTTGAGCTGCGAGAGTCTTGTTAGGTGCAAGGACCAAGGTAGGTCGTTGGAGTTTTTCAACGAGCCAGGCAGTTGTTGCTGACTTTCCCGTACCAGTTGCGCCAAGGAGAACGACATCGCGCTCCCCCGCATTGATCCGTCGGGTGATCTCTTCGATTGCAGCGGGCTGATCTCCAGCTGGGACGTAATCGCTTATGACTTGAAATGGCGCAACCTTGCGCTGCACCTCACTGACGGGGCGCATTGAACTCGCTCTCCCAAATCCGAGCACACTCTGCGAAGAGATCGGCGCGATCACCATCATTAATAATCACTCGATCGGCTACCGCTTCACGCTCTGCCTGTGATGCTTGGGCTGCAATTCGACGCTCTGCCTCATCCTCATCCATCCCCCGCTCAAAGAGGCGGTCGAGGCGATTTTCAATATCTGCCTCAACGGTGATGATGTAATCAAACTTATCTGTAGCGCCGGTTTCAACGAGAAGTGGAATCTCATAGACAAGCACATCACCTGGATTGAGAGTTTTAATTTTCTGCGCGAGAGCTTCCTGAACTCGAGGATGGATGATTGCCTCTAGCTTTTTGCGTTGCTGCACATCCTTAAAGACAATCTCACCAAGCTTTGCTCGATCAATCTCCCCATCGCGCAGAACCTTCTCTCCAAATGTGGCGACAACCTCATCAAAACCTGAGCTTCCTGGCTCGATAGCGGCACGGGCTAACTGGTCGGCATCGACCACGAGGGCGCCCAACTGGGCAAACATATTGGCGACAGTTGATTTACCTGCGCCGATTCCCCCAGTGAGACCAACGATAACCATGGAGGGAACTCTACCGAGTTAAATAAGAAAAGCCCCCCGAAGTGAATCGAGGGGCCTTTCTTGGTGAAGATTATTCAGCTGGAGTTGCTGCAGCCTCTGCTGCCTGTGCTTCAGCCTTCTGCTTCTTGTGAGCAAGGAAGCGCTGCTGAGCTTCAGCGTACTGACGCTCCCACTCTTCGCGCTGTGCTTCATATCCTGGCTTCCACTCCTGTGAAT
>JBEEOC010000100.1:0-3733 GCA_041191845.1 Actinomycetota bacterium
TTTTCATTTTGGACTAGTCAGTACTCGCAGGGTGAGAGTAGATTTCACCCATGCCTATGCGCGCACATGCCAATACTGTTGTGGCGCACCTGCGCGAACGCGGTGAGTCGGTAGCAGTTGCTGAATCTGTCACTGCAGGCGGACTTGGTAAGGCGATTACTTACACCCCTGGAGCTTCGCAAGTATTCTTCGGTGGAATCATCGCCTACACAAACGATGTGAAGGTCAAGATTCTCGGAATCGATCCGGGGCTGATTGAGCAGTTCTCAGTTGTCAGTGAAGAGGTTGCTAGCGCGATGGCAGATGCAGTTCGCCAGAAGTTTGGGACAACCTGGGGGATTGCAACAACCGGGATTGCAGGCCCTGGCGATTATCAGGGGATAGCCGAGGGGACGGTCTGGGTGGCAATTAGCGGCCCGGTCAATCAGAGTATCCAGTTACAGCTCGATAGTGGGCGCGAGGCTATTCAAACCGGGGCTATATCCAGCGCGATCGGCACCTTTGCCCGTATCCTTAGCCATCGCAGTAAATAAGTTTCCAGCACGTTCTTATTGGGAATTGCCAGAGAAGGACTAGAGAGAAAGGGGTGGAGTGATGATCTTGTTACGCGAATCAGTAGGTCAAGCTCTTCGCACCGCTCGCACTGAGCAATCTCGCACCCTCCGTGATGTTGCGCGTGAGGCACGTGTCTCACTTGGCTATCTCTCAGAGGTTGAACGTGGCCAGAAAGAGGCATCATCAGAACTTCTCAACGCTATCTGTGATGCGCTCGGTCTCACCCTTGGATCTTTGATGGCAGAGGTCACTCGCGAGATCACATCTACTGAGACAGCAAAGCTCGTTGTTGTCGATGCAGCCTAAATATTCGCTTCAAGCTAGCGCACATCGCCGGACTGAGGCGGCAATCCTTGCCGGCACAAAAGATCTCATCGCACGTAAGGGGATCTCAGGTCTTTCGATGATTGAGATTGCCGATCACTCTGAAGTTTCAAGAGCAACTCTCTATAACCACTACCGCGACAAGGATGCAGTCCTTGCAGCACTTGTCGCATCTGAGGTTGCTCGCCTTGCTGAATTAGCAAGGACAGCTGGAACTCCCTCTGATGCGCTGGAATCACTCTCAATCTCTATCTCCAGCGATCCCGCACTCGCTGCGATGCGTATCTATGATGCAGATGTTTTGGTGGCTGCAATGACAAACACAGCATCAGAGCACTACATCACCATTGCGCAAATAATTTTTGGCGCAACGCAATCCAAGGCCGGCACAGGCGTTGCAATGCGCTGGCTCCTCGGTCAAGTGCTTCAACCAATTACGCCAGAGCAATCGCGTGAACAAGCAGCGCTCTTGGCAACCGATACTCTCTTTTAACCAAGGTTCATATTAGATGCGCATCTCAGATCTTCGGGAAAGACTTCTGCTCTCTTTCGGTCCGGAATGGGCTCCATCTTTTTCACAAGATATTGCACTCAGTGAATTGGGAAGTAAAACGGTGAACGAGGCGCTCAAGGATGGAATTGAGGCTGATGAGATTTGGCGGGCTGTCTGTAAGCAATGTCCGGTAGAGACGGCTAAACAGCGATAACTTCTAAGACCCACGGCTCAACTCCATCGGATGGAGTAAGTGCGCAGGGGTATTTCTCAGAGACGATGGCATAGAGATTTTCTGGGCTCTTTGGCGTTGATCGTGATTGGAGCAACCAGCGCGCGATCTCACCACGGGTCTTCTTCGACATATGGGTGACAACTGTGCGCACGCCATCGACCACCGTGGAAACCTTAATCTCGACCGTGATATCAACTGGCGCCTTCCAGACAGTCTTATAGGTAGAAGATCTGCAATCGACAATCAGATCTGTCTTTACTGCGCCAAGTGCTGCCTCCACGATCGGAGCCATCGCCTTGTTATCAATCTTTGCTTTATAGCTCTCGATCTTTGAAGAGGGGCGGACCACTCCGTATCTGGCGCTGATGATGGCGATGGCGCTCTCGCCTCTCTTCTTTGCAGCCGGTGTCAGCGATTGCCAATCGAGGGCTTGGTAGAGGACTCCGGAGTAGACGCTCATCGCAGGGGTCGGTCTACTGGTCTCCACCTTCTTCTCAGAGGGCGGCAGGAGGATGAGCATGGGCGTGAGTATGGCTGGCGGGCAGGGGCTTTTGTCGGTGGTGGGGGCTATCTTCTCAGCGTGTCTTAAGTGGTATTCGAACAGATGTTCGAGTAGCCTTATCTCTAGCCAGCGATGGCTATGCACAACCAGAGCGGTCTCGAACCTCCGCCCACAGCGTCTCTATAACGCCTCGGGCCGTCGTCGAAGCTTCCGTACCTTCTGGGCCACCCAAACGGTGGGGGATTAGCCCTCAACGTTCGATCTAAAGGAGAAAAGCTCATGGCAGCTGAGAAGCCAAGTAAAGCCGATGAAAAAGCAACATCCGATCGCCATAAGGCGCTCGACACCGCCCTCGCTCAAATCGAACGTCAGTTTGGTAAGGGTGCAGTTATCAAGATGTCAGATAAGCAGGCTCAAGTTATCGAGGTGATTCCAACAGGTTCTGTTGCACTCGATATGGCCCTTGGCATCGGTGGCCTCCCACGTGGCCGCATCGTAGAGATTTATGGACCTGAATCTTCAGGTAAGACAACTCTTACTCTCCATGCAATCGCATCTGCACAGAAGCAGGGCGGCATCTGCGCCTTCATCGATGCAGAGCATGCATTTGATGCAGAGTATGCAAAGAAGCTCGGCGTTGATATCGATGCCCTTCTCGTCTCACAACCAGATACAGGTGAACAAGCACTTGAGATTATGGATATGTTGGTCCGCTCTGGCGCGCTCGATCTCGTAGTCGTCGACTCTGTTGCAGCTTTGGTTCCTCGCGCTGAGATTGAAGGCGAAATGGGAGATTCACATATGGGTCTCCAGGCTCGCCTTATGTCACAGGCGCTTCGAAAGATCACTGGTGCGCTCCACCAATCAAAGACAACAGCGATCTTTATCAACCAGCTCCGTGACAAGATCGGCGTTTTCTTCGGTTCACCTGAGACAACAACCGGTGGTAAGGCGCTTAAGTTCTATGCATCAGTTCGCCTCGATATCCGTCGCATTGAAACGCTCAAGGATGGACAAGAGTCTGTCGGTAACCGTACTCGCGTCAAGGTAGTCAAGAATAAGATGGCTCCACCTTTCAAGCAGGCAGAGTTCGACATCATCTACGGCACAGGTATCTCTCGTGAAGGTTCACTCCTTGATATGGGCGTTGACCTTGGCATCGTAAAGAAGTCTGGCGCTTGGTATACCTATGAAGGTGATCAATTGGGTCAGGGCAAGGAGAATTCACGTAACTTCCTCCTCGATAACCCAGATCTGGCCAACGATATCGAGTCAAAGATTCGTGCAAGCTTCGTTCCAGTCGTAGTCGATGCAGCTCTCATCGCAGAGATTGATGAGGCAGCAGCAGAGGTTGAGTTCTAATTTCTCTGCAATACGCAAAGGTTGAGAGAGGCGAGGGCTCTGACCCTTACGAAGTAGCCTATGCAATAGCGCTCAATGCGCTCGTTGCTCGTGCGAAAAGTAAGGGCGAGCTCCTCGCTCATCTCAAGACCCGGGGCGTTGAAGATCAGGTGGCAAGCGCCACCATCTTCCGGCTGCAAGAGGCTGGCCTCGTTAATGACCAAGAGTTTGCACTCGCTTGGGCCACATCACGCCATAACCATAAGAAGATCTCAAAGCGCGT
>JBEEOC010000101.1:0-11854 GCA_041191845.1 Actinomycetota bacterium
CCATCCGACTTACGTCGTTCCTGGATGGCGCGAATAACCTCGCGGATATTGCCGGATGCAATCAATTCAGGGGTGAGCTCAAGATCGAGGGCAACGCTCTCGCCATCATGGCTTGCAACCATCCATCCACTCTTTGGGACTTCGGTAACAACGAGATCTTCCAAGGTGATCTCATAATCACCAATCTTCGTTGAAGGCTGTGAACGTAGGGTCTTTACAAGCGAGACGGCATCAGCTGCAGAGATGAGCTTTGCAACATCTTGCACAGACTTTCCATATTTAGCACCGAGTGATTTGAAGTTTGCCTTGATTGAGACATCGACGAGATCGCCATCAGCATCTGCGATATCGGCAAGATCGAGCACATTGAGCTCATCTGAGATCTGCTCCTTCATCTCCTCAGGAAGAGTGGACCACCCTTGTGCTGAGATAAGTGCACGTTGTAGTGGTTGGCGGATCTTTACACCTGACTCTGCGCGAGCAGAGCGTCCGAGTTCGACCACACGACGTGTCATCGCAACCTGCTTATTGAGCTCTGCATTAATCAGAGATGTGTTAGCGACAGGGAAGTCGGTGAGGTGAACAGAGAGCTCGACATGTGGGTTGGCAACGCGAATTAACTCCTGCCAAGTCTGCTCAGCGATAAAGGGAACCATTGGTGCCAAGAGTTTGGTGAGAACTTCAAGGCACTCATGAAGAGTTGCAAGCGCTGCTACATCGCCATCCCAGAAACGGCGTCGTGAGCGGCGCACATACCAGTTAGAGAGATCATCGATAAAGGTTGCAAGGACCTTTCCAGCACTCTGTGAATCAAATTCGCTATATGCCTTATCAACCTCAACGATGAGAGAGTTGAGTTCGCTCAAGATCCATTTATCCATCGTTGAACGATCAGCAACCGCTGGGCTCTGTGAGAGGGTGAAGTCAGAGGCCTTTGCATAGAGCGCATGGAAAGAGATGGTGTTCCAATAGGTGAGCAAGGTCTTTCGGATTACATCCGAGATTGCATCGTGGCCAACACGACGAGATGCCCAAGGAGAACCAGCAGCGAGCATGTACCAACGGACAGCATCTGCACCATGCTGATCCATAAGAGCCATCGGCTCCAATACATTGCCGAGGTGCTTACTCATCTTCCGACCATCCTTATCGAGGATATGGCCAAGGCAGAGTACGTTCTCATAGGAGCTCTGATCGAAGACGAGAGTTCCAATCGTCATCAACGTGTAGAACCAGCCGCGCGTTTGATCGATGGCTTCGCAGATAAAGTCTGCTGGATAGGCGGCCTTGAACTTCTCGACCGAACCTTCTTTATGAGGATAGCCCCATTGAGCAAATGGCATTGAGCCTGAGTCATACCAGCAATCGATAACCTCTGGAACGCGGACCATTGTTGAAGAACATTCTGCGCATGCGAAGGTGATGTCATCGACAAATGGGCGGTGCGGATCTAGGTTTGAGAGCTCTTGACCGGCAAGTGCTCCTAACTCTTTGAGTGATGAGATGCAAATTTCATGTTTATTCTCGCAACGCCAGATTGGAAGTGGCGTTCCCCAGTAACGATTGCGGGAGAGAGCCCAGTCGATGTTATTGGTGAGCCAATCGCCATAACGACCGGTCTTGATTGTCTCTGGGAACCAGCTGGTCTTCTCGTTCTCGCGAAGGAGCGCATCCTTAATTGAGGTTGTGCGGATATACCAAGATGGTTGTGCGTAATAGATAAGTGCTGTGTGGCAGCGCCAGCAATGTGGGTAAGAGTGCTCATATGGTTGATTCTTATAGAGCGCACCAATTGCCTTGAGCTCTTTTACAAGCGGTTTGTCGGCATCTTTAAAGAAGAGCCCACCCACCACTGGAACATCTGCGAGGAAATGGCCATCTGCTGCAACGGGGTTAACAACAGGAAGTCCGTATGAACGACAGACTTGAAGGTCATCTGCGCCAAATGCTGGTGCTTGGTGAACAAGTCCTGATCCATCTTCTGTTGTGACATAGGTTGCAAGGACAACAAAGTGAGAATCTGGAATCTCGATATAGTCAAAGGGGCGCTTATATGTTGTGCGCTCTAGTTCAGAACCCTTAAAGCGCTTGAGAATCTCATGTTCGCCACCTACGGCAGAGAGCAGCGCTTCGGCGACAACAAGTACCTCTGATGTCTTCGCTCCATCATTTTCAACGGTTGCGCGAACTGCGACATAGTCAACATCTGGATGGGCAGCTACAGCGGTATTTGAGACAAGCGTCCATGGAGTTGTCGTCCAGACGAGAAGACTTGCACCTAGTTCTGCCAAATCTCCACTTGTGATGGGGAAGCGAACATAGACAGATGGATCGACAACGGTCTCATAACCCTGAGCAAGTTCATGATCTGATAGACCAGTTCCGCAACGGGGACAGTAGGGAGCGACGCGATGATCTTGAACGAGCAAGCCCTTCTTCCAAATTTCAGAGAGCGACCACCAGACGCTCTCCACATATTCAGGTGCCATCGTCCAATATGCTTGATCGAAATCAACCCAGAAGCCCATGCGTTCGGTCATCTTGGTGAAGGCATCAACATGTCGAGTGACAGAGCTCTTACACTTATCGTTAAATTCTGCGATGCCAAACTTCTCGATATCGCCCTTGCCTGAAAAGCCCAACTCTTTCTCTACTGCAATTTCAACCGGTAGACCATGACAATCCCAACCAGCTTTGCGGGAGACGTAACGCCCCTTCATAGTCTGATAGCGAGGAAAGACATCCTTAAATACACGTGCTTCAATATGGTGCGTTCCAGGCATTCCATTTGCAGTGGGTGGGCCTTCGTAGAATGTCCATGGTTCACCTTGCGCTCTGGCAGCTAGGCTCTTTTCAAAGATGTTCTCACGCTTCCAGAAATCAAGGATTGAGTGTTCCATCGCCGGCAGATCAATCTGCGGTGCGATTGCATTGAACTTCTGTGAATCGGTCATCTTCATCTCCATGTCATGTGAGCATCTAGCTATCTCGAACATGGAGGGACGAGCTCAAGGCTCGCGGTACCACCCGCCTTGCAGAGCCAAAAGGTGCGGCCCTGCCACTTTCTTTACCCACATTCTGCGGTTCTACGCCCTCAAAGGGGAGGGTTTCTTCCGACTGGCTCCGAGGTGATCGCCTCTTCACGGCCGACTTCATGTGAATCTATGCGTAAGTCTAAACCATAGATGGGCGTTGACCACTTTCCATGCGTGGCGCAGTTGGCAGCGGTGGGCGAAAAGGCATAAGGTGCGCGGCGTGCCAGCAAAGAAGATTGCCCAGAAGCTCTTGAAGAAGGCGAAGCCTGCTGCAAAGAAGGCTGCTCCTGCCAAGAAGGCAGTTGCTAAGAAGGCAGTTGCCAAGAAGGCAGTTGCCAAGAAGGCAGCGCCAGCAAAGAAAGCTGTAGCAAAGAAAGCGGCGCCTGCAAAGAAGGCTGTTGCTAAGAAAGCTCCCGCGAAGAAGGCAGCACCAGCGAAGAAGATTACTGAGGTGAAGAAGGCCCCAGGCCGTCCATTTCCCTCAAAGGTAGGAAAGACAACTCTCACCGTTGATGAGAAATCTCAGACTGTCTCTGTTGCAACTGTTGTTGCACCAACTGCTGCACCCATTGTTGAAGAGCGCCGCTTAGTAATGCCACCTCCGCCGCGTCCGGTAAAGAGCGGAAAGAAAGTTGCACCACTAAAGCCACTGAAGGCGGCACCAACTCCTGTGACAGCAGCAGAGGGAGAGGCGGCGTGGAGCGCTGCTGAACTCAAAGCGATTCGTGCAGAGCTTTCAAAAGATTTAATCCGCCTTCAAGAAGAGCTTGCATCTGTTGAGGCAGAGATGGATGAGTTGATTGCAGATGCCGGCGATGGTGCAGGCGATGATCAAGCTGATTCAGGAACAAAGACATTTGAGCGCGAACATGAGATGTCACTTGTGATTAATGCCCGCGATATGGTTCTTCAAACAGAGCGTGCGCTCAGCAGAATTGATAATAAGACTTATGGAAATTGCGAAGTCTGTGGTTCACCAATTGGTAAGGCCCGACTTCAGGTCTTCCCACGTGCAACTCTCTGCATGATCTGCAAGCAGAAGGAAGAGCGGCGCTAAAGTGCGCCGAACCTCTCTCGTTCAACGCCTCTTCTCGCTCGCCTGTCTTGTTTGGGCAATTGATTTTCTTACCAAGAATTGGGCGTTAGAAAATCTCACCTCATCCTCACGTCCCGTTATCGGTTCATTTCTCCAATTAACTTTATTAAAGAATCCTGGTGCAGCCTTTAGCATGGCAACTGGCTTCACAATTGTCTTTACAACAATCTCAATCGCAGTTGTTCTCTTTATCGCCAGATTTGCCGCCCGCATTACCTCACCTGGATGGGCATATGTTGCAGGATTTGTCCTTGGCGGCGTGCTTGGCAATCTCTCAGATCGAATCTTCCGTGAGCCTGGTTTCCTCTATGGCCATGTCATTGATTGGATTGAACTTCCCAATTGGCCGATCTTCAATGTTGCTGATATCTCGATCTGCACTGCAGCTGGTATCGCTATCCTTCTCACTATAAAGAACATTCCACCTATAGCTAAGTCAGGAAGTAATGAGTAGAGAAGAGCGCACGTTAATCGTGCCTGAGGGCGTGGCAGGTGAGCGCATTGATAGCGCTTTGACCCGAGTCCTCGGACTTTCTCGCACTTCAATAGTGAAGTTACTCGAAGATGGCGATATCCGAAGTGGCGGCAGAGCCCTCTCTAAATCTGAACGTGTTGCAGCAGGCCAGATGCTCGATGTCTTGATGCCTGAGCAGGTCACAGCAGAGCCAATTCCACTCACACCGCTAGAAGGTCTCTCGATCGTGTATAACGATGACGAGATAGTTGTAGTCGATAAGCCGGTGGGATGTGCGGCCCATCCTGCACCTGGATGGACGGGACCGACTGTGATTGGCGCACTCCTTGCTGCCGGTTACACAATCTCGACCAGTGGTCCGGCAGAGCGCGCTGGAATAGTTCACCGACTCGATGCTGGCACTAGTGGGCTGATGATTGTGGCAAAGACAGATCGGGCATATCTCAAACTTAAAGAGATGTTTCGCGATCACGATGTTGAGAAGACTTATCACGCACTTGTGCAAGGACATATGGATCCATCAGAGGGAACTATCGATGCGCCTATCGATCGCCACCCCACACAAGATCACCGTTTTGCAGTTGTTGCAGATGGCAAAGAGAGCATCACTCACTACAAGGTGCTCGAGTACTATCGATCTGTCTCAATGGTGGAGGTCGAACTTGAAACCGGCCGCACCCATCAGATTCGAGTCCACTTCTCTGCCCTTGGCCACCCACTCGTTGGTGACACGACATATGGCGCAGATCCAGTGCTCGGCAAGTCGCTGGCTATGCGCAGACCGTGGCTCCACGCACTTGAGCTTCGCTTCAACCACCCGGTGAGCGGTGAGGCGTTGGTTCTAAGCGCTCCATATCCACCTGACCTTCAGGGTTCACTCGCCTTACTCTCGGAGGCGGTTCTGCCCTAATTGCCATTATTGAGGATAAGGTGTGCCTCTAATGTCATCTGAAGATCTATCAGCTTCACGGGCATCGACGAAAGACTCTTTTGTACATCTCCATGTACATACTGAGTACTCGATGCTCGATGGTGCCGCGCGCGTTGGCGACCTTGTTAAAGAGGTAGCTCGCCAAGAGATGCCAGCAATTGCCATGACAGATCATGGAAATGTCTTCGGCGCATTTGATTTCTATAAGCAAGCGACCAAGGCCGGCGTTAAGCCGATCATCGGTATCGAGGCCTATGTCGCTCCGGAATCCCGCCACGATAAGAAGCGCATCCAATGGGGCGATGGTGGCGAAGATGATGTTTCAGGCGGTGGCGCATATACCCACATGACTATTCTCGCTGAGAATAATCACGGCCTATCAAATCTTTTTAAGCTCTCTTCATTAGCTTCACTTGAGGGTTACTACTACAAGCCTCGTATGGATCGAGAACTTCTCAGCAAATATGCCGATGGATTGATTGCGACAACAGGATGCCCTGGTGGTGAGATTCAGACCCGTCTTCGTATGGGTAAATATAAAGAGGCACTTCGCGCAGCGAGTGATTATCGAGACATATTCGGTGCTAATAACTTCTTCCTTGAGTTAATGGATCACGATCTAGAGATTGAAAATAAAGTCAAGACCGACCTGATGAAGTTAGGTAAGGAACTTAAGCTTCCACTCCTTGCCACCAACGATCTTCACTACACATATAAGGATGATGCCTCAGCGCATGCGGCTCTTCTCTGTGTCCAATCTGGCTCCACCTTGGCAGATCCCAAGCGATTTAAATTTGATAGCAATGAGTTCTATGTGAAGAGCGCAGCTGAGATGCGCCACCTCTTTAAAGATGCAGAGGGCGCTTGCGATAACACATTGCTGATCGCAGAGCGATGCAATGTGACACTTCGTGAGGGCGAGAACCTCATGCCTCGTTTTGATGTGCCAAAGGGGGAGACGGAAGATTCCTGGCTCCGCAGCGAAGCTATCCGCGGCCTTAGTGAGAAGTTGGGGGATAAGTTAACTCCTGCTCACTCAGAGCGTTTGAACTACGAACTCGATGTCATGATCAAGATGGGCTTTCCTGGCTACTTCCTAGTGGTGGCAGACCTCGTCAACCATGCGAAGAAAGTTGGTATCCGGGTAGGTCCTGGACGTGGTTCAGCCGCAGGTTCGCTCGTTGCATATGCACTTGGAATTACGGGACTCGATCCGATTGAACATGGTCTCTTGTTTGAGCGCTTCCTCAATCCAGAGCGTATCTCTATGCCTGATATTGATTTGGACTTCGATGAACGTCGACGTTCAGAGATGATCCGTTATGCAACTGAGAAATACGGCGAAGATCGCGTTGCTCAAATCATTACCTACGGAACCATTAAGTCAAAGCAAGCACTTAAGGATGCAACTCGAGTCCTTGGTTATCCATATGCGGTGGGGGAGAAGCTCACAAAAGCGCTTCCTCCCTCTGTGATGGGTAAGGACATCACCCTAGGTGGCGTCTTTGATTCCAAAGATTCCCGCTATGGCGAGGCGGGAGAGTTCCGCTCACTCTACGAGAGCGATGTCGATTCAAAGCAAGTAGTAGATCTTGCTCGGGGACTCGAAGGTCTCAAGCGCCAGTGGGGCGTTCACGCAGCGGGTGTAATTCTCTCTCGCGATCCACTCCTTGATGTGATTCCAATCCACCGCCGAGATTCTGATGGAGCAATCATCACCCAATTCGATATGGGTGCATGTGAGGCCACTGGTCTCTTAAAGATGGACTTCCTTGGTCTTCGTAATCTTTCAGTCTTAGATGACACTTTGCTCAATATCAAAGAGAATCAGAATATTGATATCGTTCTGGAAGACCTCCCGCTTTCAGATAAGAAGACATTTGAACTTCTCTCTCGCGGCGACACTTTGGGTGTCTTCCAGCTCGATGGCGGAGGCATGCGTTCACTTCTTCGTGCGATGGCACCCGATTCATTTGAGGATATTTCAGCGGTGATTGCTCTCTATCGCCCAGGGCCAATGGGCGAGAACTCCCATAACGATTATGCAGATCGCAAAAATGGCCGCAAGCCAGTTGAGCCTATCCACCCAGAGCTCTCCGAGCCGCTCCAAGATATCTTGGGCGATACATATGGATTGATTGTCTATCAAGAGCAGGTAATGGCGATCGCTCAGAAGGTTGCGGGATTTACCCTCGGCCGTGCAGATCTTCTACGCAAGGCGATGGGTAAGAAAAATAAAGAGATTCTCGATAAGGAATACATTCCATTCGAAGCGGGCATGAAGGCCAATGGATTCTCAGAGCCTGCCATCAAACGACTTTGGGAAATTCTGATCCCATTCTCGGATTATGCATTTAACCGGGCGCACTCTGCTGGCTATGGCGTGGTCTCGTTCTGGACCGCATATCTCAAAGCAAATTTCCCAACTGAATACATGGCAGCGCTCTTAACCTCAGTTCGAGACGATAAAGATAAGTCGGCGCTCTATCTCTCTGAATGTCGCCGGATGGGTATCAAGGTTCTTCCACCTGATGTGAATGAATCTAATGCTGAGTACACACCACGTGGCCGTGATATTCGCTTTGGATTGGCTGCGATTCGAAATGTCGGTGAGGGAGTAGTCGCATCGATTAAGGCATCGAGAGAGTCAAAGGGTAATTTCACCTCGTTCGGAGATTTCTTAGCAAAAGTTGATGCCCAAGTTTGTAATAAGAAGACAATTGAATCTTTGATCAAAGCTGGAGCATTTGACTCTCTTCGCCACCCTCGCAAGGGGCTTATGACAATCCACCTTGAGGCGATTGATTCTGTGATTGAGACAAAGCGAGCTGAAGCAATCGGTCAATTTGATCTCTTCGGTGGCGAGACCACGAGTGATATTGCAGGTCTTGAGGTTGAGATTCCTCAGACTGAATGGGATAAGGCGACTTTGCTCGCATTTGAGCGCGAGATGTTAGGTCTCTACGTCTCAGATCATCCTCTGCTCGGCGTTGAACATGTCCTGCGTTCTCACACTGATATGTCTATTAGTGCTCTGATGGATGAGGGTATTCCAGATGGCGTAGTCACAATCGGTGGATTGATTACCGGTGTTCAGCGAAAGGTCTCTCGCAAGGGAGATAGTTGGGCAGTTGTCAGTATTGAAGATCTTGAAGGTTCGATTGAAGCCCTCTTCTTCTCCAATACCTATAACCAGTATTCGCTCTCTCTGACTGAAGACCGCGTTGTTGTAATCCGTGGTCGTTTCTCTCGTACCGATGAACAGGTTCGCTTCACCGCTCTTGAGATGACCATGCCTGATATCACCGGAGGACCGACAGGACCGCTCCTTATCTCACTTCCAGCAGCTCAAGTGACGCCGCCAATCGTTGAGCGAATGAAGGAGATTTTGAAATCTCACCCTGGAAAGCGTGAGGTCCATCTCAATGTGATGGATACACAGAAATCAACGGTCTTGAAGGTTGATGCTCTTGTCACTGCTTCTCCAAGTTTGAGCGCAGATCTCAAGGCAATTCTTGGTCCTGACTGCATCGTCCGCGGCTAATCGCCTCGCACCAAAGGATGCGGACAACGTAGAATGCGCCTATGTTGCGCCGCGTAGATCTCAGAGGGAAGAACCTCACCAAAGATCAATATCAACGCGAGCTCCCACGTGCCACTCTCGATGTGGCAGCTGCCATGGTTGCAATTGAGCCAATCCTCAACCGAGTTAAGAATGGCACTGAGGCAGATTTAATTGCGCTCGGAGAGCAATTCGATGGCGTGCGCCCACCTTCTATCCGCGTTCCCCAAGCCGCACTTGAGGCAGCCCTTGCACAATTAGATCCAGAGATTCGCGCGGCGCTTGAGATTTCAGCTGAGCGGATTCGAAAGGTCCACCAGGCACAGAAGCGCGATGAGAAGAAGGTCACTGTCGTTGATGGGGGAGTTGTCAGCGAGAAGTGGATTCCAGTAGATCGTGTAGGTCTCTACGTTCCAGGCGGTCGCGCTGTCTATCCAAGTTCAGTCTTGATGAATGTGATCCCTGCCCAAATAGCAGAAGTTCCAAGTATTGCCGTGGCATCGCCACCTCAAACAGATAATGCAGGACTGCCTCACCCAACCATCTTGGCTGCATGTGCTCTTCTCGGTATTGATGAGGTCTATGCAGTTGGCGGTGCTCAAGCAGTTGCGCTCTTCGCCTATGGAATGGAGGGCGTTGCAGCAAAGTGCGATCTCGTCACCGGTCCTGGAAATATCTATGTTGCTGCCGCAAAGCGCGCTCTTCGTGGAATTATCGGTATTGATTCTGAGGCTGGACCAACCGAGATTGCAATCTTGGCCGATAAGAGTGCAATTGCCACAGATGTTGCAACCGATCTCATTAGCCAAGCAGAGCACGATGTGATTGCAGCTGCTGTCCTCGTCACAGATTCTCAAGTACTTATTGATGATGTAATTCGAGAATTAGAAGTGCGTGTTCCAAAGACTAAGCATTCAGAGCGAATTCGCACCGCGCTAACTGGGATTCAATCGGCAGCAGTTCTCGTTGACTCAATTGAGCAGGGGCTAGATATAGTCAATGCATATGCAGCTGAACACCTAGAGATTCAAACAATCAATGCCCGCAAGGATGCTGATTCAATCCGCAATGCCGGCGCGGTCTTTATCGGTCGATTCGCACCAGTATCTCTCGGAGATTACTCAGCTGGCTCCAACCACGTTCTTCCAACTGGCGGTTGCGCCTGCCACAGCAGTGGCCTCTCAGTGCAATCATTTCTTCGAGGTCTTCACTACATTGAATATGATCAGAAAGCATTTACTGACATTGCACCTACTGTCATAACCCTGGCAAACGCCGAAGATCTCCCCGCACACGGTGAGGCGATCTCTGCGCGATTTGAGTCGCTATGAGCCAATGGCCAACTTGGCTCCCGCTCAATGAGCGCCTAAAGCCACTCTCGCCATATGGCGCACCTCAAATTCCAGCCGAGGCAGTTCTTAACACCAATGAGAATCCATTTCCGCTCTCACCACAATTAGCCAAGGCGATTGCCGCACGAGTTGAAGGTGTTGCTCGAGACCTTAACCGCTATCCAGATAGAGATGCAACGAAACTGAGAATCGGATTGGCGGGATTCATTAACGCACTCTCTGCTACCAGACTTACCGAAGAGAATATCTGGGCTGCAAATGGCAGCAATGAGATTATCCAATCTCTCTTCCTCGCTTTCGGCGAGAGAGGCGCAATTGGTTTCACGCCCTCCTACTCTATGCACCCGCTGATTGCTCGAGTAACAGGATGTAATTGGGTTGATGGACGTCGGCGGGAAGATTTCTCGCTCGATATCGATCTAGCACAGAAGGAAATTCTTCAAAACAAACCTTCGCTCACCTTTATCACCACGCCGAATAATCCAACCGGATCATCGGTGACTATTAGCGAGATCGAGCAGTTAGCAAAGACTGTCCCAGGTTTGCTCGTAGTCGATGAGGCATATGCTGAATTCTCAGATGAAATATCAGCGGTTACGTTAATTGAGAAATATCCCAATGTGGTGGTGATTCGAACCATGAGCAAAGCATTCTCCTTTGCTGGCGTTCGTCTTGGCTATCTCGTCGCAGATAAGTCGGTGATCGATGCCCTCTATCTCGTTCGTCTCCCTTATCACTTAAGCGCAATAACCCAGGCAGCAGCTGAAGTAGCTCTCGAATACAAAGATGAACTCCTTGGAAATGTCGCAACATTGGTGAAGAACCGTCAATGGGTGGAGAGTGAACTGGTCAATCTGGGGCTGTCGGTAACTCCAAGCAAAGCGAACTTCCTCCTCTTCTCAGGATTTGATATTCCAGCACCGACTCTCTGGAAATCCCTCTTGGATGACGGTGTGCTCATACGCGATGTGGGATTATCAGGGTATCTACGAGTGACTATCGGCAGCGAGGCTGAGAACGCTCTCTTTATCACCGCGCTGTCAAAGATATTGAAGTAGTAAGAGCAAAGACGCAGATAAGAAGTACTAGGCAAATGGAGAGACCAATGAGACATGCACGAGTAGAACGAACAACGAAGGAATCTAGTGTTCTCGTCGACCTGACCCTCGATGGAACTGGTGAGATCTCGGTCGACACTGGTGTTCCTTTCTTCGACCATATGATGTCTCAGCTAGGAAAGCACTCAGGATTTAATCTCACCATTAAGACCACAGGTGATATCGATGTCGATTCACACCACACCGTTGAGGACACCTCACTCGCATTCGGCCAGGCTCTTCGAGAGGCACTTGGTGATAAGGCGGGCATTCGCCGCTTTGGAGATGCGATGGTGCCACTAGATG
>JBEEOC010000102.1:0-2866 GCA_041191845.1 Actinomycetota bacterium
TCACATCTCGCGCAGTTTTGGCAGCGCTCGGTTCAACCCTCTCAAACAAATATGCAGAAGGTTATCCAGGCAAGCGCTACTACGGCGGTTGTGAAGAGGTCGATATCGCAGAGAACATCGCAATAGATCGTGCAAAGAGCCTCTTCGGTGCAGAACATGCCAACGTTCAACCGCACTCAGGTGCAAGTGCAAATATCGCTGTCTACCAAGCATTCACAAAGCCCGGCGACACCGTCCTTGCAATGTCGCTTCCTCATGGTGGCCACCTGACCCACGGTTCAAAGGTCAACTTTTCAGGTAAGTGGTTCAACATCGTCTCTTACGGCGTTCGCCAAGATAATGAATTAATCGATTATGACGAGCTTCGTGATCTCGCCATTTCAAATAAGCCGAAGATTATCTGTTCTGGTGCAACTGCCTACCCGTCACTTATTGATTTTGAGAAGGTCCGCGCTATCTGCGATGAAGTTGGTGCAATTATGTGGGTAGATGCCGCCCACTTCATCGGACTAGTTGCAGGTAAGGCGATTCCATCGCCAGTCCCATATGCAGATGTCGTCTCCTTCACAACCCATAAAGTTCTTCGCGGTCCTCGCGGTGGAATGATCTTGTCGAAGGCAGAACATGCTGCTGCAATCGATAAGGCGGTCTTCCCAGGAATGCAGGGCGGACCGATTATGTCTGCCGTTGCCGGAAAAGCTGTTGCCCTTGCAGAGTGCGCAACACCTGACTATCAAAAGTATGCAAAAGATGTGATCGTCAACGCACAGACCCTTGCATCAGCCCTTGAGGCAGAGGGAATGCGCGCAGTTTCTGGTGGAACACAGACACACCTCGCCCTTATTGATATTCGCTCAACTGGCGTTAATGGCAAGGTTGCTGATGAGCGCTGTGGAGCTGCTGGAATTGTTCTCAATAAGAACTCAATCCCATTTGATCCAGAGGCGCCATCTGTCACATCAGGTATTCGTGTGGGAACTCCAGCGACAACAACTCAAGGAATGGGTGTCGAGCAGATGAAGACAATCGCATCTCTCATCTCACGCGCTATCAAGAGCGATGATGCTGCAACCCATGCTGCAATCAAATCAGAGGTTCATGCCCTCACTGCACAATTTCCGATCTATCAGGCATAAGCGAGAGTCTTAAGTAATGCGCGAGTATCTCGTTACGCTCTTATTGGCAGCGGTGGTCTGTTACGTTGTCACACCGTTTGTGAAGAGCGCAGCGATCAAACTCGGCGTAGTTTCTAAGATTCGCGAACGCGATGTCCACACCACCCCAACTCCTCGTTGGGGAGGAGTTGCAATGTGGATTGGCATGGCAGTCACCTTTGCGATGGTTCATCACCTCTCACTTGTCGGTAAATCCTTTACTCGCGAATCAATCGGAATCTTTCTCGCAGCAACTTTCCTCGTATTGCTAGGAATGGTAGATGACCGATTTGAACTCGATGCGCTCACCAAACTTGCAGGCCAGGCGCTCGCAGCTGGAATTCTCTTAATTTATGGAGTTCAGATCTTCTGGCTACCCATCAATGGTGTTGTGACCTTGCCACCTAGTATCGGCCAGCTCTTAACCATCATCATTGTTTTAGTCACCATCAATGCTGTGAACTTTATTGATGGCTTGGATGGTCTGGCAGCTGGAATTGTCGCCATCTCAGGAGCTGCATTCTTCGCTTTCGCCTATCTTTTAGCTGTTATCTACGGCTTTAGCCGCGCTGGATCTCCTTCATTAATCACCGCAATCATCATCGGTGTCTGTCTTGGCTTCCTGCCACATAATGCTTATCCAGCAAAGATCTTTATGGGCGACTCAGGCTCGATGTTGCTCGGCCTACTCTTAGCGGCATCTGCCATCACATTAACCGGCCAGATCGATCCCAATGCGATATCAGCTGAGAAGTTGGGTCCAACGCTATTACCGCTTGCACTCCCGCTTGCAGTTCTTGCTATTCCACTCATTGATCTCTTCGCTGCCATTGTTAGACGATTGTGCGCTGGTAAATCACCATTTGCTGCCGATAATGAACATATTCACCATCGGATCATGCGATCTGGTAATACTCAATCTCGCACTGCACTGATTATGTATTTCTGGACTGCAACTATTGCATTTCCAGTTTCCATCTCTGCCTTCACACCACTCTGGGTGGCAGGTGCTGTCTTTGCATCTCTTCTTGTCTTCACAATCATCTTTCAAAGACAACGCCCTGAGTTTCATAAGGCAGAGCGAGAGAAGAAAGTGTTGAGTGCATGAGCACTGAGCGAGCGCTCCTTCGCGGCGCATTACTTCCCACATTAGTTATCGGCGTTATTTCAATTGCGCTCTCAACCTGGCTTAAAGGAAGTGCTGGATTTGTCGGCGCGCTCCTTGCACAATTCGTCGTGTTCATCTTCTTTGCAACCAATATCGGAACTGCCAGGTTGACCCGTGATCTCGATCCGGTAATGACGATGTCGATTGCGATGTTCTCGTATATGGCAAAGGTTCTCCTCCTGGGAGTCTTCCTCTGGTTGATCACCACCTTTGTTCCAGCAGATGCCTGTGACCGGAAGGCATTTGCCTTGAGCGCAGTAGCTGCTACCTTCGCCTGGCTCGGGGGAGAGATCAGGGCATATCTAGCCCTTAAACTTCATCTACAATTGCCCGGCAAGTAAGAGCAGGCAAGTAAGAGCAGGCTCGAAGGAGCTGGCAAGAAAGAAGTAGAGTTCGTTCCACCCCCTAAAGGAGGCCCCATGTCAGGCAATCGCGAGGCAGATGCTCTCTGGACCATCGTCGGATATATGCTCTCAGGGCTCCTCTTCTGGGGCGGGGTCGGCTATCTCGCCGATAGGTACCTCAACACCTCCTACCTCACCCT
>JBEEOC010000103.1:0-3763 GCA_041191845.1 Actinomycetota bacterium
TAAAGGAGATTACGTCATGCGCCTTAATGTAGGACGTATCGGTAAGGCCCACGGGATTCTTGGTGAGGCCACAATTGAGGTGCGAACTGATGAAGCCGAAGATCGCTTCGCACTCGGTGCACGTTTAGAGACTGATAGCCACGGTGTTCTCACCGTGGCTTCTGCACGTGTCCACAATGGCATCCTCCTGCTTGGCTTTGAGGGCATTGAAAACCGTAATCAGATTGAAGAGCTCCGTAATGAGCTGCTCTATGCAGATGTTGATATCGATGCCCCTGGTTATGATGAAGATGATTATCACGTCCTTCAGCTCATCGGCTGCACCGCATACCTTGAAAATGAGAGCGAATTTGGGGTTGTGACCGAGGTACTCAATCTTCCCGGACAAGATGTATTAGCAATTAAGACTCCAACAGGTGAGGCGATGATTCCGTTTGTCCGCCAGCTTGTTCCAGTTGTTGATGTGCGCAATAAGAGAATGACAGTCATCCCACCAGAGATATCAGGTGCGATCTGATGAAGATTGATGTCATATCGATATTTCCCGAGTATCTCTCACCACTCAACCTCTCCCTCTTGGGTAAGGCGCAGAGCGCAGGATTGGTAGAGATTGAGGTTCACAATCTTCGCGATCATGCAGTAGGCGTTCACGGCTCTGTTGATGACACCCCTTATGGCGGCGGTGCCGGAATGGTGATGACACCTGAGGTGTGGGGAAAAGCTCTCGATCCTTTGATGGTTGATGGAACTGATCTGATCATCTTGACCCCTGCGGGCAAGCAATTCACGCAACCTGTTGCGCAGGAGCTCGCATCTCACTCTCATCTGATCTTTGCTTGTGGTCGTTATGAAGGAATTGATGATCGCATTCGCCAGTATTACTCACAGCCTGAGTTTGAATCTCGCAGTATTCACGTCCACGAATATTCCATTGGTGATTATGTTTTGGGCGGGGGAGAAGTTGCCTCAATGGTGATGATCGAGGCGATCACTCGACTTATTCCTGGTGTTTTAGGTAATCCGCAATCCCTAGCAGAAGAATCACATAACAGTGAGGGCTATCTTGAATATCCCAACTTCACCAAACCTGCCCAATGGCGCGGACTTGATGTGCCGGAGATATTGCTCGGCGGCAATCACGCGGCGATAGCCAAGTGGCGCAGTGAGCAGGCACAACTTCGAGCCAAGAAGAATAGATAACAATGGCTCGCACCTATCTCGTTGAGACCTATGGATGTCAGATGAATGTCCATGACTCAGAGCGAATCGCTGGATTACTCGATGCTGCAGGTCATGTTCCGGTTGAGGCAGGCGAGCAGGCAGATATCGTCGTTTTCAATACCTGCGCGGTGAGAGAGAATGCTGATAATAAGCTCTATGGAAATCTCAGCTTCTTAGCACCGATTAAGAAAGCAAATCCTGCGCTTCAAATTGCTGTAGGTGGATGTCTTGCGCAGAAAGATCAGGCGACCATCCTTAAGAAGGCGCCATATGTTGATGTGGTATTCGGTACTCATAATGTTGGCTCGCTACCAATCCTGCTTGAGCGCGCCCGAATTGAGGAAGAATCACAGATTGAGATTCTAGAAGCCCTTGAGCACTTCCCATCGACCCTGCCGGCTCGACGTTTCTCGGCCTTCACATCATGGGTCTCAATCTCAGTTGGCTGCAATAACACTTGCACCTTCTGCATCGTCCCATCACTTCGCGGCGTGGAGAAAGACCGCGAACCAGAAGATATTCTCGCTGAGGTCAAAGCTCTCGTGGATCAAGGTGTTATTGAGATTACTCTGCTCGGGCAGAACGTAAACGCCTATGGTGTTGAGGCTGGAAAGAAGGGTGCCTTTGCGCAACTTCTCCGAGATGTTGGGGCGATTGAGGGCATAGAACGAATTCGCTTTATGTCACCGCATCCTCGTGATTTCACAGATGATGTGATTGAGGCAATGGTCGAGACTCCCAAGGTGATGCCACACCTTCACATGCCGTTGCAATCAGGCTCTGACGCTATTTTGCAGGCGATGCGCCGTTCTTATCGAAGTGAGCGTTATTTAGGAATTCTCGATCGCGTTCGAACCGCGCTCCCACACGCGATGATCACCACCGACATCATCGTTGGTTTTCCAGGGGAGAGTGAAGCTGATTTCCAGGCGACCGTTGATTTAGCGACGAAAGCTGAGTTTGCTGCCGCCTATACCTACAAATATTCGATCCGACCAGGTACGCCTGCGGCGGAGATGCCTTATCAAGTGGATGAGGCGATTGTTGGAGAGAGATATACGCGACTTCATGAACACTTGCAAAAGATTTCACTCGAGGTCAATCAAAGAGCTATTGGCACAACCCATCGCGTAATGATCAATGAGATTGAAGGTCGTCGCGATGGTGATCGAGGTCGAATAACAGGTCGCTCAGAGGATTTCAGATTGGTGCACTTCGATCCCATCGATGGAGCTCGCCCAGGTGATTTTGTTGATGTTGAAATTACGCAAGCATCTGCTCACTACCTCATCGGTAACCCAGTGAGCGTGATTCGCACCCGAGGTGGCGATGCCTTTGAGGCACGCAATAAAGAGTCGAACGGTCCATCTCCCACCATGCTCGGTATTCCTACGGTGAAGCGGTAGCCATGTCTGCTCCACTGATAATCATCTGTGGTCCAACAGCAACTGGCAAGAGTGACTTAGCGCTAGAAGTTGCAGAAGAGCTTGATGGCGAAATCATCAATGCTGATTCGATGCAGCTCTATCAAGGCATGGATATCGGCACTGCAAAGCTATCAGTTGCCGAACGCCATGGAATTCCACACCATCTTCTCGATATCTTGACTGTTGATCAAGATGCTTCGGTTGCTCAGTATCAAGAGTTAGCACGCAAAGCGATAGATGAGATTCGAAGCCGTGGAAAGGCATCAATTATCGTTGGCGGAACTGGGCTCTATATCAAGTCGATCATTGATGAGATGAACTTTCCAGAGACCGATCCTGACCTGCGCAAAAAGCTAGAGGATGAGGCGGAGCTCCTCGGCACAGCGGCGATGTATTCAAAACTTCGCCTCCTAGATCCTGAGGCGGCGAATTCGATTGAACCGGCAAATACTCGAAGGATTATCAGAGCTCTAGAAGTTATAGAAGTTACAGGCAAGCCTTACTCTGCCAATTTACCGAGCGATACATCACTTCGATATCCCGATGCCTATCACTTTGGCCTTTCAATGGAGCGCGCTCGACTTGCTCCACGTATTGAGGCCCGTGTTCACCGCATGTTTGAAGGTGGCTTGGTGGCTGAGGTGGAGCAGTTAATTGATGAAGGCCTGCTGAAGGGTGTAACCGCTCAGCGGGCGATTGGTTATGCCCAAACTATTGCCTATAAGAATGGGGAAATATCGCTGGATGAGGCGATTGCAGAGACGATAGTTGCCACCCGGCAGTATGTGCGCCGCCAGGAGACCTGGTTTAAGCGAGATCTTCGCATTCAATGGATTCTCGAAGACCAACCACGGCTCTCAACTGTCCTTGAGCGTATAAACTCGTAACCATATGGAGAGCTCAATGATTGCCACCTTTGGCCATGGAACACACAATGACTTTCTCATTCTCTTCGACCCAGATGACCAATTAACTATCTCCGCAGAGCAGGTTGCTGCTATGTGCAATCGAAGCACTGGTATTGGTGCAGATGGAATGATCCGCATTATCAAGAATGACGGCAAATGGTTTATGGATTACCGCAATGCCGATGGTTCAATCGCTGAGATGTGCGG
>JBEEOC010000104.1:0-7035 GCA_041191845.1 Actinomycetota bacterium
CGACCTCACCACTGAGCGCTCGAGCAAATTGCTCAGGGGTTGCGCTCACATGGCCATAGATTTTGATCGATTTCATAGCGTCGTGGCTAGTTGAACTCATGGAGGTAACTCTACGATGAGGCCATGGTCAGCTCCGCATTTAAACCGGCAGTCAATCGATTTATTGAGCCGATTGCTCGCCTTGCTATTCGCGCCGGCGTGACCCCGGATGCCGTGACCCTTGTGGGAAGTATCGGCACGGTACTTGCCGCTGGGTATTTCTATCCGCGCGGAGATCTCTTCATCGGAACCCTCGTCATCATCGTCTTTGCCTTGAGCGATCTTTTCGATGGCGCAATTGCTCGTTTATCTGAGCGAGGAGCAAGTAGTTGGGGAGGCTTCCTCGACTCTACCTGTGATCGTCTCACCGATTCAGCTATTTTGGGCAGTCTTGCCATCTATTGCATCTTGGATGATTTAGCAATCTACCCTGTAGTGATCGCATCATTGGTCTTCGGATTTCTCGTCCCCTACATCAGAGCAAAATCAGAATCGTATGGAGTAAGTTGCACCGTCGGAATCGCTGAACGAACCGAACGCCTAATCATCGCTCTGGCAGCTATCGGCTTTCATGGTCTTGGCGTTCCGTATATTTTGGCCGGGTTGATGTGGCTCTTGCTGGCCCTGAGCATTGTGACAGTTATCCAGCGCATTGTTGTGGTTAGAAATGGATTGCTCTAGATGATCGCTCAACTTTCCTATCTTGCCTACCTTCTAGGTTGGAAGATAGTTGGAGTTCTGCCTGAGAGAATTGCTTATGCACTCTTTCGCCGAATAGCGATGAGTATGTATCGCAAGAATGGAAAGAGCGTTCGCAGACTTCGCGCCAACTATGCGATCGTGAAGCCAGAGCTTTCAACCGATCAATTAGAAGCGTTGGTCGAAGAAGGCTTGGAAAGTTACATGCGATATTGGTGTGACACCTTCCGCATCCATCGTTGGTCGCAGGAGCGAATCGCGCAAACTGTCACGACTACAAATGATCACTTTCTCAGAGAGCCGATGATTCAAGGCAAAGGGGTAGTCGTGGCATTGCCTCACTCAGGAAATTGGGATCACGCCGGTGCTTACTTCTGTAATCAAGGCATCCCTTTAGTTACCGTTGCAGAGATTCTGAAGCCTGAGAAGTTGTTCCGTAAATTCCTTGATTATCGCCAGGAGATGGGCTTTGAAGTATTAGGCCTTGATTCACGTGCGTTTGTAACCCTTGTGAAGCGAGCACGAGAAAAGCGCTTGATCGCACTTGTTGCTGATCGCGATCTATCAGCATCAGGTATTGAAGTTGATTTCTTTGGCCATGTGGCGAAGATGCCGGCGGGACCTGCTCGTCTTGCGGTCAAAGAAGGGTTACCCCTTGTAGTAGCCCATGTCAGTTACACCGAAGTTGGCATCCATATTGATTTTCATTCAATCCCTCTCCATGAAGCGGGAGATGACGAGGCTCGGATAAGTCAGACGGTGCAGAAGATTGCAAAGACCTTTGAGATTGGGATTAGCCGTGCTCCCCAAGATTGGCATATGCTCCAACGCATCTGGATCGGAGAAGGAATCTACTGATGAGCTTTGAGCGCAAGCGGATCGGCATAGTCTGCCCATATGGGTGGGATACGCCAGGCGGTGTTCAAGCGCATATCGCCGATCTTGCAACATATCTGATCTCACAAGGCCACTATGTCTCTGTTCTTGCGCCAACATCAGATGAAGAGAATCTTCCAGATTATGTAGTGAGCGCTGGTAAGCCGATCTCAATTCCCTATAACGGGGCTGTCGCTCGAATTCTCTTTGGTCCGATCGCCTTTGCTCGTGTGCGCCAATGGATAGCGCAGGGAGATTTTGATTTGCTTCACCTTCATGAGCCAGCAATTCCTTCCATCTCACTCCTTGCCTGCTTTGCGGCAGAAGGACCTATGGTCGGCACCTTTCATGCATCAGCGAAACGTCAGAAGGCAATCTTTGCCATCGGTCCAATACTCGAACCAGTGATCGAGAAATTGACTGCCCGAATAGCGGTGAGCGCGGCTGCTCGTTCAACTCTCACAGAGCATCTGGAGACGGATGCAATCGTTGTCCCAAATGGTATCTACGCACGTAGATTGGCTGAAGGCAAGTTGCGAAGTGAGTGGAGCGGTAACTCCATTGGATTCATCGGAAGGTTTCAAGAACCACGTAAAGGCCTCTCAGTTTTAGTTGAAGCTCTTCCTTCTATTATTCAATCGATACCAGATATTCGAGTCATCGTGGCCGGTCCTGGAGATAGCGCTGAGTTTCTCGAGAGAGTTCCATCCCATCTTCATAATCGATTCTCATTTTTAGGTCGCATTAGCGAGGAAGAGAAAGCTGATTTCCTCCATTCGATTGGTGTCTATGTTGCTCCAAATACCGGGGGAGAGTCATTTGGAATTATCCTTGCTGAGGCGTTAGCTGCAGGTGCTGCTGTTGTGGCAAGTGATATTCCTGCATTCGAAGCGCTCTTAGGCGAAGGTAGATATGGATCTCTCTTTGCATCGGAGAATCCAAGAGCGTTATCGAAAGCAATTGTTGATTTGCTCAAAGACGGGGCGAAGCGAGATCTTCTTAAGTTGGATGGCAAAGAGTATGCGCAGGGCTTTGATTGGGATGCAGTCGCTGAACGTATCTATGATGTCTATGAGATGGCAATGGTGGGGCTAGGTAAAGTGGTGCTCTCATCTGAAAACCGCGGCTGGAATAAGTTCTTAGGGAAGTAGTATGAATTTCACATCACTCGTCATTCTCTTCATCGTCGCGCTATTTGCTTGGTATCTCTCATTCTTGGCAACCCGTTTAGATCGTCTTCATCATCGGGTTGAAACTAGTTGGGCGAACCTCGATAGCTTGCTCCAGCGACGAGCTGCGATCGCACTCGAAATCGCACGTTCAGAGATTGCAGATCCCGCCTCATCTCTACTTCTCACTTTTGCTGCTCACCAAGCGAGAGAGGCGAGTGTCAAAGATCGCTCACAAGCAGAGACAGGATTATCGGGCGCCCTTGGAATCCTCCTCTCCACATCGCAGACAGATCACGGCGCGATTGAGAAGGATTTGCTTCGTGAGCTCTCTGAACTCAACGAGAAGATTAAGGTGGCTATCTCGCTCCATGTTGAGTCAGTCAATCGCACGCAATTGATTCGCTCTCGTTGGATTATCCGCACATTTAGATTGGCCGGTCGTGCCCCACTTCCTGTGACATATGAGTTTGAAGCAGATGTTCTTTAAGAAGTTTATTCTCGGGCTGCTTGCACTTGCCTCTTCTGCAGTTGTTTTTATCGCGGCAATTTCTTCTATATCAGGAGAGCCGTTGGCGATTCCTTTTGTGAAGGAGGGTCCGACCTCCTCCTTAACGGGCCTTGCGGGAAAGGACGGACCGGTAGTTGTGGTCAAAATTGATGACACAACTCTCGCTCATCCCCAAGTTGGCTTGCAGGGCGCTGATGTGATTTATATCGAACAGGTAGAGGGCGGCCTCACGCGTCTTGCTGCTGTCTTCTCTACAAAGTATCCGGATCTTGTTGGTCCGGTGCGTTCTGCCCGAATTTCGGATATTGAATTGATGGCTCAATATGGGAAGGTGGCCTTTTCCTATAGTGGAGCACAATCGAAATTTAGACCTGTAATTGAAGCAGCTAATCTCTTTGATATCGGTGCGAATAAATACGGTCCACAGTTCTACTTCAATGATCCTGAACGAATCGCTCCCTACGCGATGATGGTGCGACTGCCCGAACTTCTCACCGAGGCAAAGAGCAGGGGCGTGACACCAGTTATTGCAAAGAACATGGGATGGAATTTCGGAGATGCGCCTGAAGGATTAATTCGGATTGAGAAGGCTCATGTGTCATGGCCAGCGAGCAGTTATGACGCCATTTGGTCCGAAAAAGAAGATCGATGGTTGCTCAACCACAATGGTGAGTTAAATACAGATTCGACTGGTTTTGTCTTGGGTGCAAAGACCTTTGTGATTCAAATGGTTTCAATCACCGATTCAATTTATAAAGATAAGGTCGGGGGCATCACGCCATTTTCGGCAACAGTCGGTGAGGGCGCCTGCTATCTCTTACGTAATGGTGGGTACATCCCATGCCGCTGGTCTCGCCCCACAGAAGCAGATGGCACTCGCTTCACTTTACTTACCGGGGAAGAGGTGACCTTTGAGAGAGGTCAGATTTGGTTTGCGTTGACATCAAAAGAGCCTGTTTTTAGCCGGGTTCAATCGCAAGATGCGACAAGTTCGGCCAGCAAGTAGACTTCCCAGCCTGTAGAAGAGGAAATTTTCATCTCTCATCAAAGGGGTAGGTAATGTCTGAGGCAACTGGAACAGCTCGCGTTAAGCGCGGTATGGCTGAAATGCTCAAAGGCGGCGTCATCATGGATGTCGTCAATGCAGATCAGGCAAAGATTGCTGAAGATGCCGGAGCTTGTGCTGTGATGGCACTCGAGCGCGTCCCTGCAGATATTCGTGCTCAAGGTGGCGTCGCTCGCATGTCTGATCCGGACATGATCGAGAAGATTCAAGCTGCGGTCTCAATCCCTGTGATGGCTAAGGTTCGTATCGGCCACTTCGTCGAGGCGCAGATTATTGAGAGCCTTGGCGTTGACTACATCGACGAGTCAGAAGTTCTCACACCAACAGATTATGAGAACCATATTGATAAGTGGAAGTTTACTGTTCCATTCGTCTGTGGGGCTACGAATCTTGGTGAGGCGCTTCGTCGCATCAATGAAGGTGCGGCGATGATTCGTTCCAAGGGTGAAGCAGGAACAGGCGATGTTTCGAATGCAATGACCCATATGCGCAAGATTGGTGGCGAGATTCGTCGTCTCACAGCGATGCGCGAAGACGAGCTCTATGTTGCAGCGAAAGAGATGCAGGCACCATTCGCTCTCGTTCAAGAGGTTGCACAAACTGGAAAGCTTCCTGTCGTTCTCTTCACCGCAGGTGGAATTGCAACTCCAGCAGATGCTGCGCTGATGATGCAGATGGGCGCTGATGGAGTCTTTGTTGGCTCAGGAATCTTTAAATCAGGCAACCCAGCGGCACGTGCTGCGGCATGCGTGAAGGCAACTACCTTCTTCGATGATGCCAAGGTGCTCGCTGATGTCTCTCGTGGGCTCGGTGATGCAATGGTGGGAATCAACGTTGCAGATATCCCTGTGCCACACCGTCTCGCTGAGCGCGGTTGGTAATCACCTCTCTCAATGAAGATCGGCGTTCTCGCTCTCCAAGGTGATTTTCGCGAGCATATAAACGCAGTTGTTAAGTCAGGGCATTCCGCTCTTGCTATTCGTCGTCCCTCAGAGTTGAGTGAAGTTGATGCACTCATTCTGCCTGGAGGAGAGTCAACAACCATCGCCCTCCTTGCAAAGAGTTACGAGCTCTTCACACCTATCCGCGAGAAGATCAAGGAAGGAATGGCTGTCTATGGATCATGCGCTGGAATGATCTTGTTGGCAGATCGCATCGTCGATGGGGCGCCAGGGCAAGAGACCTTCGGTGGCATAGATATGACCGTGCGGCGTAACGCATTTGGCCGCCAGGTTGAATCCTTTGAAGGTGACATTGATTTCGCCGGCCATAAAGTAAATGGCGTCTTTATCCGTGCTCCTTGGGTGGAGGAGGTCGGTTCATCCGTTGAAGTTCTTGCATCAACAGCTGGCCATCCAGTGGCAGTTCGCCAAGGAAATCTTCTTGCTACCAGTTTCCACCCAGAGTTGACCGGTGACCTAAGCGTTCACTCCTACTTTTTTGAGCAGATCTGCCGCTAACCGCTATTGTTTGCCCATAACTTTTCACATAATCGTTGAGGTGAGATATGTCAGGCCATTCCAAATGGGCAACAACTAAGCATAAGAAGGCTGTTATCGATAGCCGTCGTGCCAAGAACTTTGCAAAGCTGATTAAGGCTATTGAAGTTGCAGCGCGTAATGGTGGCCCTGATGTTGATGGAAACCCAACTCTCTTCGATGCAATCGCCAAGGCGAAGAAGAACTCAATGCCAGCTGACAATATTGAGCGCGCAGTTAAACGTGGTGCCGGCCTTGAATCAGGAGGCGCCGACTGGCAGACGATTATGTATGAGGGCTATGGCCCTAATGGTGTGGCAATCATGATTGAGTGTCTTTCAGATAACCGTAACCGTGCTGCATCGGAGGTTCGTGTTGCTGTGACTCGTAATGGCGGCAGCATGGCAGATCCTGGATCGGTCTCGTATCTCTTCAATCGCAAGGGCGTCATCATCGTCAATAAGGCAGCTGGAGTTACTGAAGATTCCATTCTTGAGGCTGCGCTCGAGGCTGGAGTCGAAGAGGTCAACGATCTCGGTGAATCTTTCGAAGTTGTCTGTGAAGCATCAGATCTTGTGGCTGCTCGCACAGCGCTACAGAGTGCAGGTATTGATTATGAATCTGCTGACTCCTCTTTCCTTCCATCGATGAGCATCCCGCTCGATGCTGAAGGTGCAAGGAAGGTATTCGAACTTATCGATGCCATCGAAGAGCTCGACGATGTTCAGAACGTCTTTGCTAACTTCGATGTATCAGATGAGGTAATGGCGAGCCTTTCATAAGGTTTGTCACCATGCGCCAATAGGCTAGGTCTATGCAGAGCGCAAAGGTGATTATGGGTATTGACCCTGGTCTGACGCGTTGCGGCGTTGGAGTCATCTCGCAGAAGAGCGTTCGCGATCTCACCTTGATTGATGTGGGAGTAATTCTCACACCGGTTGATGCACCTCTTGAAGAGCGACTTCTTGGCATTGAGCGGGAGATTGAAGCGTGGATTGAGCGGACCAAGCCAGATGTTGTTGCAGTAGAACGAGTTTTTGCGCAGCACAATGTTCGAACCGTGATGGGCACTGGCCAGGCTGCAGGTATCGCACTTTTGATTGCAGCTCGAAGGGGAATTCCTGTCGCTATGCATACGCCATCTGAGGTTAAAGCAGCAGTTACCGGATCTGGTCGCGCTGGCAAAGTACAGGTAGC
>JBEEOC010000105.1:0-4271 GCA_041191845.1 Actinomycetota bacterium
CGATTCTCCTTGGCCTCATCGTCTTGATGAAGGCAGTTGCATACTGGTTTGATCGCTACGCACTTGCTCTTAAAGAGAATAAGTTGATTACCGGTGCGACATATACAGATATCAACGCAACATTGCCAGCGAAGGCAATCCTCTCTGGAATCGCAGTTGTCTGTGCACTTCTTTTCTTTGCAAATATCATCCGCCGCTCATGGCTTTTGCCTGCAGCTGGAACAGCACTGATGGTTGTTTCATCAGTACTTATCGCTGGTATTTATCCAAGCGCTATCCAGCAGTTCCAGGTGAAGCCTTCAGAGTCATCCAAGGAAGCGCCTTATATTCAGCGCAATATTGATGCTACTCGCGTTGCTTATGGCCTTACCGAGGTTGAGGTTCAGGAGTACAACGCAACTGTCTCACCTAACGCCGGTCAGCTTGCTGGAGATGCGGCAACAATTAGCAATATCCGCTTGATGGACCCTAATGTCCTTTCTGCAACATTCCGTCAGCTTCAGCAAATTAAGCCTTATTACGGTTTCACTGAAACCCTTGATATCGACCGCTACACAGTAAATGGCGTCACACGCGATGCTGTGGTTGCTGTCCGCGAACTCAATATCGATGGAAATCCAAGCCGTAACTGGATTAACGATCACCTCGTTTACACACATGGCTTCGGTTTTGTCGCAGCATATGGAAATACCGTTGACCCTGATGGAAAGCCAAACTTCATCGTTGGCGACCTTCCACCAACTAAGGGTCTTGGTGATTTTGAGCCACGTATTTACTTCGGTGAGAACTCACCTGAATACTCCATCATCGGCGGTTCAAAAGATAACGAACCAGTTGAGTTTGACTATCCAGATGACTCTTCACCAAGTGGCCAGAAGAACGTTACTTACTCAGGCACTGGCGGAGTTCCAGTCGGCGGCTTGCTTAACAAGTTGCTCTTTGCAATCAAGTATGGCGAGCAGAGAATTCTCCTCTCCAGCCTGATTAATAAGGATTCCAAGATTCTCTTTGAGCGCAATCCTCGTGATCGCGTTGCAAAGGTGGCTCCATGGCTCACACTCGATGGAGATCCATATCCAGCAGTTGTTGATGGAAAGATCACATGGATCATTGATGGTTACACCACTTCTAGTGGATATCCATATGCGCAAGGAACATCGCTCTCTTCCGCAACTCAGGATGCTCTGACCGCTAACTCAAATTCCATTACAGCCCAGCAGAACCAGAAGGTGAGTTATATCCGTAACTCAGTGAAGGCAACTGTTGATGCATATAACGGCACAGTGACGCTCTATCAGTGGGATGAGAAGGATCCAGTGTTGAAGAGCTGGATGAAGGCCTTCCCAGGAACTGTGAAGCCAAAGAGCGCAATCTCTAAGAACCTCACAGAGCACCTTCGCTATCCAGAAGATCTCTTCCGTGTTCAGCGCGACATCCTCTCCTCCTATCACGTGAAGGATGCAGCATCCTTCTATGGCGGACAGGATTTCTGGCGAGTACCTAGCGACCCATCAACATTTGGTGGCAATGCTGGTGTTCAGCCCCCGTACTACTTGACTCTCAAGCTTCCTAATCAAAAGGAACCTGCATTCTCATTGACCACACCATTTGTTCCACGTGGTGTTCGTGAAAACCTCACCGCATTTGCAGTGGTGAACTCAAAGCCAGGACCTGACTTCGGAAAGATCACAGTGCTTCAACTTCCACGAAGCACAGCAATCTCTGGTCCATCACAGATTGCATCAAACTTTGAGGCTAAGCCAGAAGTTGCAAATACTCTCTCGCTCTTGCGTCAGGGTGGTTCAGATGTAGTTCTCGGAAACCTCCTCACACTTCCTGTGGGTGGTGGTCTGCTCTATGTCCAACCTGTTTATGTTCGTGCAACGTCAAACGCTGCGGCATACCCTCTCTTGCAGAAGGTGCTCGTATCGTTTGGAGATCAAATCGGATTTGATAGCTCACTTAAGGGTGCGCTTGATCAAGTCTTCGGTGGAAACTCCGGCACATCAACAGCTACTGGTTCACCAACACCAAATGCAACTGATAACAGTTCCAACCTTGCATCTGCACTTGCCAGTGCAAAGCAAGCGATGGCAGATGCCCAGACAGCTCTCTCAAAGGGTGATTGGGTTGCATATGGTCGAGCACAAGATCGTTTGAAGTCAGCAATTGCTGCTGCTATTGCAGCGCAATCTAAGGCTAAGTAACTCTCGATTTGGTGATGTAAGCGCGCTTCACATAGAATTGCGCTTACCGACGCGGGGTGGAGCAGCTCGGTAGCTCGCTGGGCTCATAACCCAGAGGTCGTAGGTTCAAATCCTGCCCCCGCTACCAATCGAGGTAGAGATACTTCAAGGCGAAGGCCGCATCAAAATAACCATTTTGAGGCGGTCTTTCGCTATTCTCTAGCAATTATGAGAACACCTAACCGCCCAGCGATCTCTGGCTATGCCCTCCATGTGATGACAGCCAGCGGGGCGGCAGCTGGTCTCCTCGCCCTCCAAGCGGTCATTGATAACAATATCCGTGGCGCGCTCCTCTGGCTCCTTGTCTGTCAGATCTTGGATGGCCTCGATGGACCTATTGCGCGCAAGATAGACGTTGTCTTTAATGCACCACGCGTTGATGGCTATGTTCTCGATTTGATCGTTGATTACGTGACATGCGTTGTCGTCCCAGTTGCCTTGATGATTCGCCTTGAGATGTTGCCGGCGGAGTTTGCGACGCTGATCGCCGCAATGGTTCTTCTCCTTTCAGCGCTCTGGTTTGCTCGCACCGATATCGAGACCGAAGATCATTGGTTTAATGGTTTTCCTGCAGTCTGGAACCTCGCCGTGCCATCATTTCTCATCTTTGATCTCAGCCCAAGAGTCGTAGGAGTTGCAACTGTTCTTCTCGCATTCTCACAGCTGACCAATATTAAATTTCCTCACTTAGTGCGTGTGGTGAAGTGGCGGAAGGTGACTCTTCCATTTGCCTTCATCTACACCTGCACGCTTCTCTTCCTCTCATGGAATTACTCCAATGAGGATGGCGTCCAGAGTTCTATGATCACAAATATCATCATGATTGCATTCCCGATTTATATCGGTGCAATCTCGTTGGTTCGTACCTTTATCGGATCCGAAGAGAGTTAGTCACAACAAAGAGGCTGCTCAGCGCCATCGCTCCTGCCGCATACATCGGTGACATAAGCCCCATCGCAGCAATCGGCAATCCAATAGTGTTATAGGCAAATGCCCAACCAAGGTTTGCCTTAATTGTGCGAAGTGTGCGGCGTGATAGTGTGAGTGAGTCGATAATTCCCATTAATTGTGGGCGCATCAAAGTGATGTCGGCTGTGGAAATAGCAGTATCTGTTCCCGTTCCCATCGCGATACTGAGATCTGCCTGGGCAAGTGCTGCCGCATCGTTGACGCCATCTCCAACCATCAAGACTTTATGGCCCTGGCTCTGTAACTGTTGCACTTTCTCAATCTTCATCTCAGGAGTTGCATTTGCGATGATGTATTGAGAGCCGATACCTACTTGAGCTGCAATTCGTCGAGCCGAATCTTCATGATCTCCGGTGACCAACCAACTCTCAATTCCTCGCTCACGGAGTGCGGTGATCGCCTCGAGGGCATCTGCCTTCATCACATCCCCGGCAGCAAAGAGTGCTATCGCAACGCCATCTACTGCAAGGAGCGAGACAGTGTGAGATGAAGCTTTAGCAGATTGGATTGCATCTACCAGCGCCTGGTCGAGAGCAACTGCGCTATGTGAGACTGACTCAGGTGAGCCAACAATCACGACCATCGATTTACCAAATGCATTGACTCGAGCCGCGACTCCAGCACCTGGAGTTTGCATGAACTCTGAAATTGATAACTTCTCGGCAGATCGTGAGGTGCAGTGCTGAACAATCGCCTTAGCAACAGGATGATCATTCTGACTCTCTAAAGCTAGCGCCAACGAGAGAACGTTCTTCTCATTGAGAATTCCTTCAAAGGATGCTCCGAGGACCTTCTGAGCTGAAACGGGAATTACGACATCCCTGACCTGCATCTGGCCATCTGTGAGCGTGCCGGTCTTATCAAGAAGGGCGATATCAATCTCTTTTGTTGCAGAGAGAACGCGCGGTTGCCTAATAACAATGCCTCGAAGCGCACCACGTCCAGATGCCACCAAGAGGGCTACTGGAGTCGCAAGGCCTAGTGCACAAGGGCAGGCGATAACGAGAACGGTAATTGCCGTTGAGATTGCAACGGTAAGAGTCTTTCCTTGACTGT
>JBEEOC010000106.1:0-12822 GCA_041191845.1 Actinomycetota bacterium
GGCGGCGCAGATGCGTTGGCCTCAGCTAGTGCAGGGAGTGAATAATGACCAGTAAAGGCCGCGTAGCCCGAGTTATCGGACCGGTTGTAGACATCGAGTTCCCAGCGGACTCAATGCCATCAATCTTCAACGCGCTCCATGTCGAGACAACGATGAGCGGTACTACACGTACCTTGACTCTGGAAGTTGCTCAACACATTGGAGACAACCTTGTCCGCGCAATCTCAATGCAGCCAACAGACGGAATGGTCCGTGGCGCAGAGGTAAGCGATACAGGTGCACCAATCTCTGTACCGGTAGGTGATGTAACAAAGGGACACGTCTTCAACACTCTCGGAGAGTCTCTCGATGTTCCAACATCTTCTCTCGATATTAAGGAGCGTTGGCCAATCCACCGCAATGCACCAGCATTCGATCAGCTTGAGTCAAAGACAGAGATGTTTGAGACAGGTATCAAGGTTATCGACCTCCTCACACCTTATGTAAAGGGTGGAAAGATCGGTCTCTTCGGTGGTGCAGGTGTAGGTAAGACTGTTCTTATCCAGGAGATGATCTACCGCGTAGCTGAAAACTTCGGTGGTGTATCAGTATTCGCCGGTGTTGGTGAGCGTACCCGTGAAGGTAACGACCTCTTCCTTGAAATGACAGAGACTGGCGTTATCAATAAGACTGCCTTGGTCTTCGGTCAGATGGATGAGCCACCTGGAACACGTCTTCGCGTTGCTCTCTCAGCTCTCACAATGGCTGAGTACTTCCGTGATGTTCAGAAGCAGGACGTTCTCCTCTTCATCGATAACATCTTCCGCTTCACACAGGCAGGTTCAGAGGTTTCAACACTTCTCGGACGTATGCCATCTGCGGTGGGCTACCAGCCAACACTTGCAGATGAGATGGGTCAGCTCCAGGAGCGCATCACATCAACACGTGGTCACTCCATTACATCTATGCAGGCAATTTACGTTCCTGCTGACGATATTACCGACCCAGCTCCACACACAACATTCGCCCACTTGGATGCGACAACTGTTCTCTCACGTCCGATCTCAGAGCTTGGTATCTACCCAGCTGTGGATCCACTTGACTCAACATCTCGTATCCTCGATCCACGCTATATCGGTGAGCGCCACTTCAAGGTTGCAAACCGTATTAAGCAGATCTTGCAGCGCTACAAGGATCTTCAGGACATCATCGCTATCTTGGGTATCGATGAGCTCTCAGAAGAGGATCGTATTCTCGTAGGCCGTGCACGTCGTATCCAGCGCTTCTTGTCACAGAACACATTCGTGGCGAAGGTCTTTACAGGTATCGACGGTTCATATGTCCCAATCAACGACACAATCGATGCATTCGAGGCGCTCGCTGATGGAAAGTATGACCACGTTCCTGAGCAGGCATTCTTCATGTGTGGCGGTCTCGACGATGTTGAGCGCAACGCAGCAGAGTTGGCTAAGAAGTAACTCATGAGCCTTAACGTCGCGTTGGTATCGCCAACAGAGCAGGTCTGGACTGGTGAGGCGAACTTCGTTCTCGCACGCACCACCGGTGGTGAGCTCGGAGTTCTCCCAGGTCACACCCCGCTCTTTGGCGTTCTCGTCGATGGCCTCGTGAGCATCAAGGTCTCAGATGGCACAACGAAGGAATTCAACGTTAAAGGTGGATTCCTCTCAGTCAATAATGATCGAGTATCAATCCTGACTGAATCTGTTGCATAGTTAGATTAAAGTAAAAAAGACCCGCAGATGGCGCGGGTCTTTTTTATTTCTCAATTACTCTATTTACTCACGTACGACATCTGCACCGAGGCTGCGAAGATCTTCGGCGAAGTTTGGATAGCCACGATCTACGTGAAATGCCCCATCTACAGTGGTTTCACCATCGGCAACAAGTCCTGCCAGTACTAAGCCAGCGCCAGCGCGGATATCAGGTGCCTCAACAGGAGCGCCAGAGAGTTGTGGGATACCGTCGATGGAGGCGTGGTGACCATCCACCGTGATCTGAGCCCCCAGGCGAGCCAGTTCATTAACGAACATAAAGCGAGATTCAAAGACATTCTCAGTCACTATTGCATGGCCTTCGGCGACTGCGTTCATTGCAATAATGAAAGGAAGTAAGTCGGTAGCAAATCCTGGATATGGCAAGGTGGCAACATCTATTGCCTTAGGGCGATGGTCCATCTTTACTCGCACGCCATCCTCTGTTGAAGTGATGATGGCACCTGCTGCTGCGAGCTTATCGAGCATCACCTCCATGTGATCGGCGCGAGCGCCATGGATAGTGATATCGCCTTGAGTCATCGCCGCTGCAAATGCCCAGGTTCCTGCGATGATGCGATCTGTGATGGTGTGGTGAGATGTTGGATGTAACTTCTCAACGCCAGTAATTGTGATAAGCGGGGTGCCAATGCCATCAATCTTTGCCCCCATTGAGACAAGGAACTCGCAGAGATCGACGATATCTGGCTCGCGAGCGGCGTTATCAATTGTGGTGATGCCCTTTGCGAGAACTGCGGCGGTCATGATGTTCTCAGTGGCGCCAACGCTAGGAAAGTCGAGAACAACATCAGCTCCAGTCAATCCATCTGGCGCCTCTGCAATCACATAACCATGTTCGATATGGGCCTTAGCTCCAAGGGATTCAAGGCCCTTGATATGAAAATCTAGCCCGCGGGAACCAATCGCATCGCCACCAGGAAGAGCGACCTCCGCAATTCCGATGCGTGCTACGAGTGGGCCAAGAACATTGATAGAGGCGCGCATCTTGCGGACGAGTTCATAATCTGCGCGATGAGTAGGTGTTTCAGGAACATCGATAGTGACGGTTCCATCGCCACCCGATTTATTGTTGAGGACGACGGTGCAGCCAAGGCGGGTCAGTAGATCTGCCATGATGTCGACATCGGCGATATTGGGGACGTTGGAGATAGTTGTCTTGCCAACTGCCAGGAGAGAGGCTGCCATGAGCTTTAAGACCGAGTTCTTAGCCCCTGTGACGCTCACTTCGCCCTTGAGGCTGGCTCCACCGACGATCCGGAAGCGGTCGTGGCTGGCAGGCGATGTGCCGTGAGAGGTCATGGGGCGATTCTACGTCACAGGTAGCGCATTCCCTGATGGCTACTAGGCTAGGCACATGGTTAATCTCACTCGTATCTACACAAAGACCGGCGATGACGGAACAACAGCTCTTGGCGATATGAGCCGTACATCGAAGAACGACCCACGTCTTGAAGCTTATGCGACGGTCGATGAAGCTAACTCTGCAATCGGAGTTGTGCTCTCGACAGATGAGTTAACAGAAGATGTGCGCACGCTCCTTGTGAGAATTCAAAACGATCTCTTCGATGTGGGCGCAGATCTCTGCACACCGGTTATCGACGCACCAGCGTTTGAACCACTTCGTGTTCTTGAGAGCCAGGTGACATACCTTGAAGATTCTATCGATGCCTATAACGCAGACCTTGCACCGCTTCGCTCATTTGTTCTTCCATCAGGAACTCCAGCCGCAGCGCATCTCCATGTTGCGCGCACCGTTGTTCGCCGCGCAGAGCGCCGCACATGGACTGCAATCCACTCATTCGGTGGGGGCGTCAATCCGCTTACAGCAAAATACCTCAACCGACTCTCTGACCTTCTCTTTGTATTAGCGCGCGTTGCTAATAAGGAGATTGGTGATCAGCTCTGGGTTCCAGGAGCAAACCGCTAAGTCTTCGATTAAGGCATGAACGAATTAATTAGAGCCTTGCTCAAACTTGGTATAGCCAGAGGTTGTCACCGCTGGATCACGATCGACATGATTACAAATCACAGAGGTTATCTTCGCAGCGCCACCATTTTCTAAGGATTCCGGTGAGACTAAGAGGAGAGTCTTAAACTCTTTAGCCCCACTTCCAGAAAATGATCGAGTCAGCTCACCAAGCTTCTTTCCTTGGCCATTTGTAATTGTTGCAATCGCCTGCCACCAGATGCACCCATTAACAGCTGCTACTTGAACTGCGCCGCATATGAATTTGCCGCACTCTTTAATCTGTCGCTCCAGATATGAGTTAGCAGAAATTAAGCCCACAAGTTCTCTAGAGGTTGGCACCTTGGCATAGACCTCACCGGAGACGCTAAATCCCTTGGGCGGCCATGAAGGCTTTGGTGAAGGAGTAATTTTCTTCTTCTTCGTTATCTTCTTTGCTGGCGCCTTCTTCGTCACCTTAGGTGTTGGTGTTGGTGAGACCTTCTTTGTTGCTGTGGCAGAAGGGCTCGGTGAAGCCTCTACCGAGGTCGTAGGAGAAGGAGTTGGGGTTGCGCTCTCTGCATTGGCGCTTGGTGTAACAAAGGCAAGACTTGCGATAAGAAGGCTGGCGGTTACTCGCGATCCCACTTGAAGGTGCGGATTGCGAGGAAGGTTCCCACGATGAGCCATATGCCAATAATGGCAAAGGTTCGTCCAGTCTCCCAATTGCCGACAATTTCACGCGTAGCAAAGTCATCAGGGAGGAAGACTGAGCGCATTCCTTGGGTGAGCCACTTTAAGGGGAAGATCGCAGCAACTTGCTGCATCCATCCTGGGAGGTCGGTGAAGATAAAGAAGACTCCACTAAAGAACTGCAAGATGATCACTACGGGGGAGACGATTGCTGATGCACCACGGGCATTCTTCGGCACGCTAGAAAATGCCACACCCAATATGGTGGAGACGAGTGAACCGAGAATGAGGAGTGCGGCAAAGATCAACCACTTATCAGGAGCGGTCGGCAAGTTAACTCCAAAGAAGGCAACTCCCGCTGCAAGTAGGAGAACAACCTGAATCACCATACTTACTGTGACGACAATTGCTTTGCCGATGAAATAACTCGATGCTGGCATAGGAGTTCCGCGCAGGCGCTTAAGGGCGCCGAGATCTCGCTCAACCGGAATAAAGATCGCAATCTGTTGAAAGCCAGTATTGACCAGCGCAGAGGCGATCATTCCTGCGACAAAGTATTGGCTGAAAGTGACATTAGGGGCAATCGTCTCGCTAAAGACTGAGCCGAAAATAGCAAGGAGAATCAACGGGAAGAGCAGGGTGAAGACAACCGACTCTTTCTGCCGGAAGAATTGTTTAATCTCAAGCCCGCCGCGCTTTAAACCAATTGCGAGAGCACCTGGAAGTTGATTACTCATCGCGGTCTCCAATCATTGAGAGGTAGATATCTTCCAGAGTTGGACGAGTGATGGAGAGCTCTGGAATCTCACCGCCTAGTTTCTTGCTAAGGGCCATCACAAAATCAGTTGGAGAGTCGGTCTCTTCACTTCTCATAGAGCCACCTTCACGCCATGAAACTGTGGCGCGAGCTGATGCTCGGCCTCCAAGCAGAGCTGGGGTTGAGATCTCAAGGATCTCGCCATGATTCATCACAGCAACTCGGTCCGCGAGAGCCTCTGCCTCATCGAGATAATGAGTGGTGAGCAAGATTGTTGTCCCCTCACCTTTAAGTTGTTTGATGAGAAGCCAGAATGCGCGGCGAGCCTCTGGATCAAAACCGGTTGTGGGTTCATCGAGGAAGAGAAGTTCCGGGCGGCCGATAATTCCAAGACCAACATCGAGTCTGCGGCGTTGACCGCCAGAGAGCGTGCGGGCGCGATCATCTGCCTTCTCTTCAAGTCCAACGAGTGTGATCACATCTTCTACATCGCGTGGATATGAGTAGTAAGAGGCAAAATGTGTAAGCGCCTCCCTCACTGTTAACTCCGCTGTATCTTGAGTGCTCTGCAGAACTATTCCGATGCGATTGCGCCACGCAAGTCCTACTGCGCCTTTAACTGAAGGATCGGTATCGAGGACTGAAATCTGACCAGCATCTGCAGCGCGGAAGCCCTCAAGGATTTCAACGGTGGTCGTCTTTCCTGCGCCATTGGGTCCCAGGATGGCGAAGATCTCGCCTTGATAGATGGTCAGATCTAGCCCTTTAACGACCTGAAGGGCGCCATAACTCTTTCTCAAGCCTTGCGCTGAGATAACTGGCTTCATATCGCAACTCTAGCCTTTTCGATGTGGGGAAAGTAGTAAATGTAATGGAAAATACATCTGTGAGCCCACGTCGGAATTACCCAAAGAATAAGCGCCCTAAGACTGGGGTCGATGATGAGCCACGTGGAGTTCCATCAGCGCAGAGCTTTGAAGAAGATGATCAAGGACTCTGGATTGTTCGTAAACTCACCGGATCATCTGCGACAAAGCCTTATCGCTGCCCTGGATGCGATCAACTCATTCCGATGGCAACGCCCCACATAGTGGCATGGCTCGATGGCGATGAAGATGGAAGGCGCCATTGGCATAACGCCTGTTGGAGCAAACGCAATAATCGCCGCCCCAACACTGAGCGCACACGTAATGCTCCGCGCTATTGATTAAGAGAGGCGTCCGCGAAGGAGTTTCAACACCTTCACCACAAGCCCATCAACCTTTGCAGTTCGCTTAAAGCTGGTGATTGCAAGCGGTAGTTGGAAGCGCGCTCTCACAACAGAGCGTGGATAGGTAAATTCAAGGAGGCCTTCTGGTCCATGGATTCTTCCATAGCCAGAATCCTTAAATCCACCAAATGGAATTGAGGCAACGGCAGCAAATGAGATCACTGAATTAATAGCCACCATTCCACATTGCAATTGCGATGCAATCTGGCGACCCTGTCGCCGTGACCAGATCGAAGCACCTAAGCCATATCGTGATGCGTTAGCGAGCTCAATCGCTGTCTCCATATCGGGGACTCGATTAATCACAAGGGTAGGGCCGAAGGTCTCATCGGTTACCGCAATAGAATCTTCTGGAACTTGCAAGAGAACTACTGGCTGAACAAAACGATCTCCGACAGATTGGGTTCCACCGACAACTGGAATACCACCTTTTTTCACCGCATCTTTAATGTGGGATTGAATGATCTTCAATTGAGAGGGCATTGTTGCCGGTCCGTAATGTGCTTCACCAGGAGCGCCAGCGTGAATTCCCTTAGCCAGAGCGATCACCTTCTCAGTGAAGATATCGGCAATATTCTCATCGACATAGACTCGCTCTGCACCAATACAGGTTTGTCCCGCGTTAGAGAAAGCTGACCAGACGGTGGCATCGGCAGCCCGAGATATATCAGCATCGCGAGCGACGATCACTGGATCTTTTCCACCGCACTCTGCAATAACCGGAATGAGGTTCTGAGCACAGAGAGCAGCTACCTTCTTCGCAGTTGCTGTTGAACCAGTGAAAGCAATCTTCTTAACGCCGCTTGTGCAGAGGGCAGCCCCGGTCTCACCAAATCCAGTGACGACTTGGAAGTATTCAGAGCTACCTGCAACATGTTCAAAGAGCTCGGCCAGTGCCACGCCAACACCTGGTGTGTACTCACTTGGCTTAAAGACCACAGTGTTTCCGGCAGCAAGTGCATATGCGATAGATCCCATAGGGGTAAAGACTGGGTAGTTCCAGGGACCGATAACTCCAACAACACCCAATGGTGAGCGCTCCACAGTTGCAGACATGTTTGCCATCAGTGCGCCAGGGGAGCGATGAGCGGTGCGCAGGACAGATTCTGCATTTCGCGCAGCCCATGCAACGTGGTGGGCGGCCAGAGTGATCTCTAGCTTGGCATCAGAGTGCGGCTTTCCGGTCTCAAGGGTCACTTGTTCTGCAAGTGAATCAATCTCACTAAGAATCAATCGGCTATAGGCGAGCAGAATCGTGCGCCGCCCCTTATGACCAAGTGTTGCCCATCGAAGTGCAGCATCAGTTGCTAAGGTGACTGCGGCATAGACATCTTTCTCAGTATGGATGGGATATCTTCCAACGATCTCACCAGTTGCCGGGTTGAGTGATTCGAACTTTTTAGCCATAGCCAAAGAGTAGTCACTAGAATGCTGCTATGACGGAACCAATCCGCCCCAGCACGGTATTGCCGGCAATCCGCACCCCATTTACTCTCACCACCGAAGATGGCCAGTGCCTTGTCGGTGAGGTGGCAGCGCCAATCGATCATCCAACGACGATGCTCCTCTGTCTTCATCCCAATCCAACAGGAGGCGGGATGATGGATAGCCATATCTATAAGAAGGCAGCTAATCGCCTACCCACAATGGCTGGAGTCACGATTGTTCGCTTCAATACACGTGGCACATCAAGTGAAGCTGGAACCAGCACAGGAACTTATGACGGAGGACGAGCAGAGAAGTTTGATGTTGAGGCAGCGATCAATTACTGCTTTGAGACTCTCAAAGCTAAAGAGCTATGGGTTGTCGGTTGGTCCTTTGGCACCGAGATTGCACTCTGCCATGCACGTGATCGTCGAATCAAAGGATTGATCCTCTTAAGTCCGCCGTTGATGAAGGTGGAAGAGAGTGATCTTCAATTCTGGGCAGAAGATGGTCGGCCTATCACCGCTCTTGTTCCAGAGCATGATGATTATTTAAAGCCCGCTGAAGCAAGAGTTCGCTTTGCCGCTATCCCACAACTTGAGTTAATCGCCGTAGATGGCGCAAAGCACCTCTGGGTAGGCGAACCATACGTTCACCGGGTATTGAGCGAGATAACTCGGATAATCGCACCAGAGCGTCTCCCGCTTCCAACCGAGCTTCCTCTTTAAGAAAACCGCCGGACTGCTTTAGTTCTGTTCAGCGCGTGGGAAGACTACCTGCTCAAGAATCAAGATAATCGACGCTGCCACCGGAACTGCAAGGAGACCACCGACCAAGCCAAGTAGTGAAGTACCGATAAGGGCGGCAATGATGGTGACCGCACCTGGCAGAGCGAGTGTGCGCTTCATAATCTTTGGCGTCACTACATAGTTTTCAATCTGCACATAGACCACATATGAGATGAAGGCAATCACACCGATTACTACCGATTGAGTTGTCGCAATCAAAGTAACGATGCCACAACCTAAGAAGTGGCCAATCAATGGAACTAAACCACATATAAAGACGATGATTCCGATCGCAATTGGCGATGGAAGTCCCAAGATGAGCGAGAGAATTGTGACGAAGATTGAGGCGAGAGCTGAGATAAGGATCTGACTTCCAACAAATGCTCCGACCTGAGCGATGATGGCATCGACCAACAGAGCAACGCGTGGGCGGCGGCTTGCTGGAACGAGCTTAAGGCCAATCTTTGTTGCCTCAGGAAGAGAGGTGATGAAGTAGAGAGTAAGGACGAGAATAGTCAGCCCGGTAAATGTTCCCGAGAGAACTGTCTTTCCAACTCCAATAACTCCGCCAAATGCGGTGATGATGAGAGTGCCATCAGAGGTGATGCTACTGAGCTTGCTCTCTAGTGAATCGATAAAGGCATATTGATTATTGAGATCTGCAATCGTTGGATTTGCTTTGAGATCTTGCAAGAGCGCTGGTGCAATTTCGATTAAGTGTGCAGTTTGAGTGACAAGAGGTGGCACAACAAGTGCTAAGAAAACTCCTACCAATCCAAGAACTGAGATGAAAATGATTGCAACAGCAGTTGCGCGCGATGTGCCACGTCGTCTAATCGCCTCTACTGCTGGATTGAGTCCAGTTGCGAGGAAGAGCGCCACCAAGATGATGACAAAGACTTGGCTTGCACTTGCAAGTGCACGAAGCAGAACAAATGCAGAGAGCGCGCCCATAGTGGCAAGAAACCCAAAGTAGAAGGGGTGACCTCGATCAATAGGAGCGCCAGCGTTTCCATAGGAAGGTGTGACTGGAGCCTCTTTTTTCGTTGATTTCTTAGGGATTCGGCCACCAATTCGCTCTGAAATAGTCATGGTCAATTGTATTGGCAATCAGAAAGTGATTGAAAGAGTGAGAGAATGGCGTCATGGCACTTCGAATCACCGGCGTTGGCGAGGAAATCGCTGCCGTTGCCGGCCTGCCATGGAACCAGAGCCTGGAGCTGTGGCCCGAAGATCCTCAATTGGCTGAGAAGCGCGGTATCTCTCGCCACATCGTCCGTCTCGTCCGTTCCACCGATGACCCAGATTCAGAGGTCTATGCCGTTAAAGAGACGGTCTCAGAGTTTGCCAACCGCGAATACAAGATTCTCCGCGAACTCAAGCAACTCGATGCACCGAGCGTCCAATCAGTTGCAGTGGTAGAAGGTCGCACCGACAACGGCGGTGAAGAACTTCCATGCGCCCTTGTTACTCGCTTCCTCCCATATTCGCTTCCTTATCGCGTGCTCCTGAGCGGAAAAGATGTCACTGTTGAAGATGTGACCTTGATGGCAAATGCCCTTGCACTCCTTCTCGTCCGACTCCACCTCCTTGGATTCTGGTGGGGAGATTGCTCACTCTCCAACACTTTATTCCGTCGAGATGCTGAGGGCTTTGCCGCCTATCTTGTCGATGCGGAAACCGGTGAGTTTCAAAAATCTCTCTCCGATGGTCAACGAGAGCATGACCTTGAGATTGCCCACTTTAACGTGGCGGCAGAGCTTGAAGATCTCGCACTCTCTGGTGTTCTCTATGCTGGCATGGATCCAATCCGCGCAAGTAATGCGCTGATTAAGCGCTACCACCGTTTATGGGCCGCGCTTAAAGAGCGTCAAGTTCTTGATCCAAAGGATCGCCATGCAGTCGAGCGCGCCATGCGCCAACTCCATGATTTAGGTTTTGCCGTGGAAGAAGTTTCGGTTCAACTTGAAGAGGGAGATGAGAGCTCCGGTAAGTTGTATTTCCAACCTAAACTCGTTGCAGCTGGATATCACAAGAGCCGCCTCCGTGAATTGATGGGGCTTGAGACGGAAGAGCTACAGGCAAAGCGCCTCCTCGCTTCTTTTGACCGTTATCGCGGTCGCGAGAAGTCACCTAAGCCACCTGTGCATGACTCAGCTCGCCGTTGGCTAGAAGAGGTCTTTAAGCCAACTGTTGCGCTCATTCCAGCAGAACTTCAAGGCCGTATTGAAGTAGCGCAATTCTTCCACGAAGCCCTTGAGCATCGTTGGTATTTAAGTGAGAAAGCTGGCCACGATGTGGGCCTTGAATTTGCAGCACAATCGTATGTCAACGACATTCTTCCCTTTAGAAGAGATTCCGGTGTTGATGTTGTGAAGGAGAACGCCCAATGACAATGCCACCCAACTTTGGACGCGCTTATGACTTAAGCGGTTTGGGAAAACCGCCAGTTGATACATCAACCCCAATGCCTGGCTTAGAGGTAACTGCAACCAACCTCACCGCTGAATTCTTGCCTATGTCTGCGCAGAAGCCAGTAGTAGTTCTCTGCTGGTCTGCGCGATCTGGTGAATCTGTTGAGATGCTGCGAACACTGGGAAAGCTCGCCCTTGCCGATCAAGGAAGCTGGGTTTTAGCTAGAGTAAATATTGATGAGCAACCACAGGTTGCACAGGCCCTTCAGACCCGCACCATTCCATATGGATTGGTCTTCATCGCAGAGCAACCGATTCCTTTTGTGGAGCAAGCTCTCAACGAGACACAATTGCGTGAAGTAATTACAAAAATCCTCACTTTGGCGGCCCAGCAAGGAATTGGTGAAGCGCCAGTTGAGCAGTCAGAGCCTGAGGAAGATGAGGCACTAGCCGCCCTGGATCGTGGTGACTTTGCAGCTGCAGAGGCTGCATATAAATCGCTTCTGGCTCGCAAACCTAATGACGTCTATGGAAAGTTAGGTCTGGCACAGGTTCAACTTCTCATCCGCACCAATGGGCTCGATGCCGTAGCTCTGATGGAGAGCGCAGCAGCACTTCCTGACGATATTGAGGTTCAGATGCAATGTGCAGACCTTGAGATCATGCAAGGTGAGCTTGAGGCCGGTTATCAACGTTTGCTGCGCCTTATCTCACTACTATCTGGGGATGAGCAGAAGCGAGTTAAAGAGCGATTACTGGAGCTCTTCGCCCTCGTTGACCCAGCTGATCCTCGGGTCATTAAAGCCCGCGCAGCCCTTGCAAATGCGCTCTTCTAAATGAGTACTACACCAGCAATTACCCACTCAGAAGAGAAGCGCTATCTCCATATTCTCTTCTTCCTCTTTGGCTTTGGAATCATGGCCTGGGTGCCACGATTTCCGGAGGTTAAGGAGAACCTATCTCTGAGCAATGGCGCCTTCGGTTCAATCCTTACAACGGGAGCCATCGGAGCATTTCTTGGCCTCCTTACCGTTGGACATATTGTTCATAAATATGGAGTCAGAATTGTCTTTCTCATCTCAACTATTCTGATTTATGCATCATTTGCCGCAATAGTTCATGTTCACACACCAGCTTTCTTTATCGTCTTTAACATCATGATTGCCTTTGGTATTACCGCAACCCACGTTGCTCTCAACACGCAAGGTTTTCATATTCAAGAGCGCAGTGGAGATATTGTGGTGACAAGTTCTGCTGGATATTGGAGCGCGGGTTCTTTGATCACTGCAATTCTCTCTGGAATTCTCGTAGGGAGAGTGGGTTTATCGCTCCATATCGGTGCGCTCTCAGCCATCACAGCTCTGGCATCTTTCTATTACATCGCACGACTTAACTCTGTTCTTGTCACAGCAAATGAGCATCCAGAGAGTGATTACCGAGTCCGAGATATTTTTACTTCCTTCCACCTTGATTGGCCAGTGAGCCTCGGTATGGCATGTGCCGTCTATCTTGAATTTGCTATTGGCGATTGGGGAACAATCTTTACCAAGGAGCGTCTCGATGTGAGCGCTAGCGCAAGCACCCTTCCCTACATTGTCTTCACCATCTTCATGATTATCGGTCGGCTCTCAGCGCACAAAGCCATCGCTCGCTATCCAATCGAGAGCCTTGCCCGTACATCAGCTCTCGTTGCAGGAATTGGTTTTGTCTCCACAATCTCTATCGCAACCCATCTTCCACCGAGCCAGAAGTGGGTGA
>JBEEOC010000107.1:0-3797 GCA_041191845.1 Actinomycetota bacterium
CGCTCACGGATTCGCCGAGAGCTGGCATTGTTACTGAAAATGACATTTCTATTCTCCTCTATTAACCGTGTGCGTGAAGTGGCTTGCCGGCAAGTGCAAGGTGCGCTTCGCCCATAGCTTCGGACATTGTTGGGTGTGCATGGATAAGAGGAGCCACATCATCTGCAGTTGCCTCCCAGTTATAAATCAATTGCGCTTCAGCAAGGAGTTCGCCAACACGCGCTCCGACCATATGGATACCAAGCACAGGGCCATTCTTTGCTGCGACCAACTTGATAGAGCCAGCAGTCTTAAGAATCTGCGCTTTACCATTTCCAGCGAGGTTGTAATCGAGTTCGACAACATCGTAACCGCGCTCCTTGGCAACCTTTGTTGAGAGACCAACTGATGCAACCTCAGGCTCAGAGTAGGTAACGCGAGGAACGCCATCGTAATTAATAGGACGTGGATTGAGACCTGCGATCGTCTCTGCAACAAGGATTCCCTCCTGGAAGCCAACGTGGGCAAGTTGCAAGGTAGGGATGATGTCACCGACGGCGTAGATACCTGGAATGTTGGTGCGGCAGTGATCATCGACGAGGATATAGCCGCGATCCATCGCAATACCAGCCTCTTGGTAGCCAATTCCATCAGTTACTGGACCACGTCCAACAGAGACGAGAAGGATATCGGCGGTGAATTCACGACCATCTTCTAAAGTAACTGTTACTGAATCTGGATTGACGCGATGTGATTTGAATTTGATGCCAAGTTCAAAGTTGATGCCACGCTTACGGAATGCGCGCTCTAGGAGCTTCGATGATGATTCATCCTCAAGTGGGACGAGGTGGCTGCTTCCTTCGATGATGGTGACATCGACACCGAATGACTTCCAGACCGATGCGAACTCGCAACCAATTACTCCACCACCGAGAACGATTGCGCTCTTTGGAATATAGTCGAGCTTGGTTCCGTGATCCGATGTGATCACGCGCTGACCATCGATATCAAGGCCTGGGATGGTGCGCGCATAAGAGCCAGTTGCAAGAACGATGTTCTTACCTGTGTATTGCTGGCCATTGACCTCGATGGTGTTGTTATTGACGAGGCGACCCTTACCTTCAATGAAGGTGACGTTGCGGGATTTGATCAAACCTTGGAGACCCTTATAGAGACCTGCGATGACGCCATCCTTGTAAGTATTGACGCCATTGATATCGATGGAGTTGAGCGTTGCGTTTACGCCGAAGAGATGGGATTCGCGAGCGCTATCGGCTACCTCACCCGCGTGGAGAAGGGCCTTCGTTGGAATACAACCACGGTGCAGACATGTGCCGCCGACCTTATCTTGCTCGATGAGCGCTACGGAGAGACCGAGTTGTGCGCCGCGCAGAGCTGCTGCATAACCGCCGCTACCGCCACCTAGAATGACAAGATCAAAGTTCGACATCAAGCAACTCCTTCAAGAACTACGCGAATTGGCATCTGAGATAAGTCCATCTACCGCCATATCTTGCCAGCCTTAGGCGTGGATGACTAACTCAGCAGGGAGTCTGACTCCTCACTCTGCTGCCGCGATGGCCATCTCAATAAGTGAGCGGAAGGCGACCCCAGTGCCCCCAACTGGCGTGTAGCCATGAGGCTCGCCCTCGTTATAGGCAGGGCCTGCAATGTCGAGGTGGAGCCATGGGAGCTCATCTGAGACAAACTCCTTGAGGAAGAGACCTGCCACCAACATTCCACCCATCCGCTCGCCCATATTGGCGATATCGGCAACCGGGGAGTCAAGAGTGGGGCGAAGATCTGCTGGTAGTGGCATTGGCCAGAAGGATTCACCGGAGCGCTTTGTGATCTCCATGAAGTGGGCCGAGAACTCTTCGTTATTTGTCATGACTGCGCTAGTGCGCTTTCCAAGTGCGACCACTTGGTGGCCGGTGAGAGTTGCAACATCGATGATGCCATCGAGATCCTTCGCCTCTTGCGCCTTCACAAGTGCATCTCCAAGAACAAGGCGACCTTCTGCATCAGGGTTGATTACCTCAACAGTTTTACCGCCATAAATTGTGATGATATCTGACGGGCGAGTTGCATGATCGCTCACCATGTTTTCAGCAAGTGGCGCCCACGCATCGATGGCGACTGGAACCTTGAGTAGAGCAAGTGCAATCGCAGCAGCACAGACTGCAGCAGCTCCTGACATATCTGACTTCATCGCCTCCATGCCAAGTGCTGGCTTGAGAGCAAGTCCTCCAGTGTCAAAGGTGATTCCCTTTCCAACATAGGCGTATTTCTTCTTCGCTTTGGCGCCCTTTGGTGTGTAAGAGACATTGATAAGACGTGGTGGGTTTGAAGATCCCTGGCCAACACCGATGATGCCGCCGAAGCCCTTTGACTTTAATTGTGAATCGGTCATTACTGAGACCTTTAAGCCAACTGATGCGCCTCCTGCCTCTTTCACCGCATTAGTGATCATCGCGCAGAAAGAGACTGGAGTGAGGTGGCTTGGTGGAGTGTTGATGAGATCGCGAACAAGATTTGTATAGCGAGAGATTACTTCGGCATGGTGGGCTATTGCCTTTGCATCTGCGCCATGGACGAGGGATGAGTAGATAGTAATTGTCTTCAGAGGAGACTTCTGTGCTGTCTTTGTCGATGATCGGAATTGATCAAAGAGATAGCTGCCAAGACCGGCACCTTCGGCGATAGCTTTAACGGCCGATGGGGTGGCGGCGGGAAGTGCGAAAGTTGCGCTGGAATTTCCAGCAAGGTGGCGGGCTGCTGCTCCTGCTGCGCGGCGGAGCGTTTCATCGTTATATGTGCTCTGCGCCTTACCAAGACCGGTGAAGACCATTAAGCGAGTGGTGCTGCCCGGGATGCGGATGACCTCATCGGCTGCACCAGTTGCGCCCATATCGTTAAGGGTGGCAACGAGGGCCTTAGCATCGAGAGCGAGGTCGCCCGATTCAATCTGAAGCGCCCCCTTGCCTGACTTGATCGATACTCCAACGACGAGAACCTCATCCTTGATGATTCCGTCAGAGATTTTGATAGTCGACATAGTGCTCCCTTTAGCTTTTACTCTGAAAATGATGCAGGGTAAGTGTAAGTTCATCTTGTGAAAAACTCACCATTGCATCAGAAGCATATAGACCTAGGCGCAAAGATGGCCGATTTCGGCGGCTGGTTGATGCCGATTGAGTATCCAGGGGCGGGAGTGCTTGCCGAACACACAGCAGTCCGGGAGCGAGTAGGTCTCTTCGATGTCTCTCACCTCGGTAAGGCGAGCGTCAAAGGCGCTGGCGCGCTGGAGTTTCTCAATACTCAAGTCACCAATGACCTCAATCGAATCGCCGATTCGCAGGCTCAATATACGATGCTCTGCAATCCAGATGGTGGAGTTGTCGATGATTTAATCGTCTATCGCAACAGCGATTCAGATCTCTTCCTGATCCCTAACGCTTCAAACACAAGTGAAGTTGTCACAATCATTAAGGGCGCAGCACCGGCTGGGATTGACGTTGAAAATCTCCATGATAAGTATGCAGTTCTCGCCCTTCAGGGACCAAAGGCAGCTGCCGTCATTCAATCTCTTGGCGTTACCCCAACTATGGATTACATGGCTTTTGCTCATGTGACAATCGCAGGATGCGACGTCATTCTCTGTCGCACCGGCTATACCGGAGAGCATGGATTTGAACTTGTTCCATCATGGAGCGATGCTGCAATAGTTTGGGACGCGTTAGTGGAGGCGATGAAGCCATACGAAGGCCTGATTTGTGGATTGGGAGCGCGCGACACCTTGCGGACAGAGATGGGTT
>JBEEOC010000108.1:0-6240 GCA_041191845.1 Actinomycetota bacterium
GCTATACGAGCTACCTCAGTTGTATTGATGGTGAGGTGACAACCCTTGCACTCATTTCCTACAAGTGGGGCAGCACCATTACCGTTGTTATCAGCTGCAAGCTTTGTATAGAGATCTTTCAGTGCTTGTGAAATAGGTGCGGCGATCGCGGCGCGCTTTTCAGAGACTGCATTACGCTCATTAACGATGATTGTTAAGGCATTTTCACGCTTAATCTCTAGCTCTGCAATCTCTGCAGCCAACTTCTCTTCCTCGGCCGAGAGCTCATTGATGCGATTTGTAATTGCTTCAACCTGAACCAAGATGGTGAGTTCAGCCTCTTCCAACTCGGCTCGGCGCAATCCAAGTGTCACGAGTTCGTGCTGAGTTTGTTCTAGCTCTTTTGGGGTTCCAGTACCTGAGTTGAGACGGGCTTCATCTCGCTGAATTCTTGTAACAATCTGCTCAACATCGCCTTCAGCGCGGGCAAGTTCTCGCTTCACATCAGTGCGCTCAGTCTCTGCCGCGATTCTAAGGTCGCGGATATTGTTGCGCTTAATCGTTGTTGAATTGAGTGCAATGCTCTCAGGCAAGGTCGCCTCACGCTGGGCAAGAGAAGCTAGTTGATCATCCAGGCGCTGAACTTCAAGGATTGCCTGTTGATCGCTATGGGAAGCCTTCATGAAAGTATTTCCTGACCGTATTTGAAGTAGATCGCGAGTATGAGCACTGCATAGGTGAGTGTGTAGAGCACGCGTCCCCAACCGCGTTCGAGGAGATCAACAATCTTCTGGTGGCGCTCTTCTGAGAAGCTCCAAATATTCTCAAGTAGTGCAATTCGGGTAATCGTTGAGAAGACAGTGACCGTTGAGATGGTCACGAGCAGACACCATGGGCAGAGCGCATGAATCACAAAGAGTGATTGCGAGAGAAGCCAGAGAGCGAAGAGCAATCCAAGGCCGTATCCGATATGTGCAACGCGCATAAAGAGGCGAGGAAATGTAACCAAGCCAAGGCCGGCAATTGCAACAGTGATGATGACCGGCTCCAACATAAGGCCTAGGAAAGAGTTAGGGAAGCCGAGAAGGTTTGCCTGCCATGACTTAGCTACCTTGCCACAGGAAACTACTGCATTGATATCGCAGGAGAGCTTTCCACCTGGGTTGGAAGCCAACTTAATCTCATCGATCGAGAGAACTAAAGAAGCGATGAGGCTGAGAGTGGATGAAACAAGCATCGCCCAATAAGTCTTGCGATAAGCGCGTAAACGTTCCAGGGTGCCAGTTTCGGACATGGCGAGAGTTTACCGTCTTTCGCAGTAAGTGAAGTTGTGCATCAATGTGAAGCCCATCGATTGATAGAGGCGATGAGCGCTGAGATTGGCGTGCATCACACCAAGTGAGAGGAATTCCTCACCTAACTCATGAGCTGCGCTCAAGCTCGCCGCCATCACCTTCTTACCAATCCCCTCTCCCCGACGATCGAGGTGAGTGGCAACTGATGAGACAACAACTCGACCCGATTGCCAGCGACAGAGGGCGGCAACCCCCACCAGTTGATCGCCATCACAGATCTCAATCCATCGCAAGATCTCGTCATTTCCAGGAAAGACTGATGAGGATGGGGCATGCTCTCTCAGAAAGGCATCGATCTCACTGTCGCTCTTCTTGCGATCTGAAAGCATTGAACCAGGTGCAGTCTGCGCCCAATAGCAATCCCACTCATCCATCACTTCAACATCGCTTGGAAGGCCCGCAACCCCTTTGCTCTCCATCGAGAAGGAGCTCCACTCTGATGGGATTATTGGATTCGGACCAAATGCCATGCCGTAAATATCTTGGTCGCGACGAGATATAGAGAGATTCTCTCCATTGTGTTCAGCCTTTAGAAAATGGCTCTGCGGCACCCATGCATCAAAGAATGGAGATGTTGGAAAGAGCTCTCTATAGAGACTCTTTGCTTCTTCAAAATTAGTGGTCTGCATTAACGTGCTCTCAACACACAGAACTCGTTGCCCTCAGGATCTGCCATTACAACCCAAGAGGTATCGCTATCATCACTTTGACCAATTTCAATTCGCTTCGCACCAAGTGATTCAAGGCGGGAAACTTCAGCATCTTGATTAAGAGGACGAAGGTCAAGGTGGAGGCGATTCTTCACACTCTTTCGATCAAGGTTCTTTATGAAGAGCAAATCTGGGATGTGACCCACCTCTGGACTGCCATCTAAGAGCTCAAGTGCAACTTCATTTTCATCTTCAAAGGTGATCTTCCAATCCAAGGCTGCTGCCCAGAAATCAGCGAGAGTTCGGGGATTCTCGCAATCGATGGTGATGCACTGAATTCTGAGGTTCTCTGTCATAGTGAGAAGATTACCGCTAGATTTCTTTCATGAGTCAGGCCTTCGGAAAATCCAGAATTACCCAGGCTCGAAAAGACTCCTTCATCTCAGCATTTCTCATGCTTTTTGCAATCGTTTGGCTGACCCCAATCCTGTGGACTTTGTGGTCTTCTTTTAGAAGGTACTCCGATGCTCTTGATCGAGGGTTATTCTCATTTCCGAATGAGTTTACACTTGATAATTATCGAATTGCTCTAGAGAAAATGTCTGTAATTCGTTATTTCATCAATACTTTTATTATTTTAATTCCAAGCGTTCTGTTTATTTTGTTCTTTGGAAGCTTGATTGCTTTTTCAATATCGAAGTATCCGATTAGATTTAAGAAGACTCTATTACTATTACTTACCGCTGGAAGCATGCTACCTGCTCAATTCATTTATTATCCGATATTTAAGATGTATATTTTTATTGGAGGATTCTTTGGCGATAAGACAATTCTTTACGATGACTACCTAGGTGTAATACTGGTCCATATTGCCGTGCAAACAGGATTTGCGACCTTTGTCCTACATTCATATCTGGAAACTATTCCAAAAGAGATCTCAGAAGCTGCACAGGTTGATGGCGCAGGAATTCTCCGTCACTACTTCTCCATAATTCTTCCTTTTCTACGAACACCTCTAGTCTCTTTAGGAATTATGTTTAGTGTGTGGATTTACAATGATTTTTTCTGGGCCTGGTCGTTGCTCAAGAGGGATCAATACTTCCCAATCACCACTTCACTCACAAGAGTTGGCGCTTTTAGCCGTGTAATCCCAGATCAAAATGTTCTCGCTGCTGGTGCAATTTTGGTTGCTTTGCCCTTGTTGGTTCTCTATTTCAGCATGAGGCGCCATTTTGCTTTCAATCCGCTTCTTATAGGCGCGAAAACTCAGAAGCGCGCTTTACTTGATCAGAAGTAAGGTCAATCCCTGTATAGAGCTTAAATTGAATCGCGGCCTGAAGGGCCATGATCTCCATGCCGGTAATGACCTCTTTGCGATGCTTTATACCGAGTTCGTAGAGTGGAGTCTCAATCGGCATCGCGATTACCTCAAATACAACCTTAGATTTATCGACCATGATCTCTGGAAATGAAAGTTGGCCCTCATTACCACCACTCATCCCCAAAGGAGTGACATTGACCAGGACATCACTTCCGATCAATGTCTCGAGAGATTCTTCACTGATCCAAGAGAAGCCATACTTGTCTGCCAGGGATCTTCCAGTTGATTCATTACGTGAAGCAATGGTGAGGTTTTTAAAACCAGAGTCTCTAAAGGCTGCCACCACGGCCTTTGCCATGCCACCTGAACCTCGCACGAGGACTGAATAGTTCTTATCGACATTATGGCTGGCAAGAGAATCAACCACTGCCTGATAGTCAGTGTTATATGCCTTCAGATATCCATCAGTATTCACAATCGTATTGACCGCATCTATCGCTGAAGCAGATGGATCTAACTCATCCATAAAGGGAATTACTGCCTCTTTGTGAGGCATTGAAACTGCCGCTCCCCGAATCTTCAATGCCCGGACTGCACGAACCGCGCCTTCGGCATCATCTACAGCAAAACCTTTATATACGAAGTTGAGACCAAGTTCGTCATAGAGGAAGTTGTGGAAGCGAGTTCCGATATTGCTCGGGCGCGCAGCAATTGAGATACACATCTGTGCTTCAACATTGAGGATAGGCATAAGTTTCCTGGACTTATTTAATTTCTTCTAAAAGCTTCTTCATGGCGGCTATTTCAGCTGTTTGAGAAACCCTTATATTTTCTGCAAGTTGCTTAGCTTCGCCATTCTTGGTCGTATCCAACATGGAGACCATGGTGAGCGCCCCTTCATGGTGGCCTATCATCCCCGCAAGAAATAAGAGATCAAACTCAATTCCAGAACTCTTTGCAAGCTGATCTATCTCATTTTCGCTGAGCATTCCATCCATAGACATTCCATGGTTACCCATCAGGGACGTTCCTGCCTTCGCAAGCCAAGACTTCATCTGTTCAATCTCTGGCGCCTGGGCAGATTTGATCTTCTTCGCTAGCGCCAATATCTCTGGATTTGTTGAATTCTTGAGCGCGAGATCTGACATAACGACCGCCTGCTGATGATGAGGAATCATCATCTGAGCAAACATGATGTCATCGGCAGAGAAGTCCGAAGATGAAGATGAGTGTGAGTGCATACCATCCATCTCGTAAGAGTCATTTCCTTGATTGATAGCAAGACCTAGGGCAAAAAAGAGAGCTGCAACTACAGCAATAATCCCAGCTGTTTTCTTATCCACTTCAATCTTCATATGTTAAGACTACTCAGAATTCCTCGGTCTACAACTTATGACAATTGGGCTCTAATTTGCCCCGCGTGATCTTTAGGATGGTTTGTGTATGTCTCAAGCCAAGTCCTCACAGAGTACTCACCTGATTCAGAGTGAGTACCGTTATTTGTTAATTGCTCTTCACTCAATCGCAAGATGAGCTGGTAAGAAGATTCCCGCACGGAAGCAAAGACTGCCAACGAACTTTCAACGGGAGTATCTTTATAACCAAGAGTTTCATTCTCAGCCCACTTGCCCTCGTCATATCCTTGAATCGTTGTCCCTGGCTCAGCAATTAAGCGACGAAGGCGGGCATAAGACTGTGCTTCACTATCTGCAACGTGGTGAATGACTTGGCGCGGAGTCCATCCCTGCTCATCAGAGCGATCTAAATCAGAACTTTTCAGGCTTTGAGCAAGTAACAAGAATTCTTCTGTTGCGCTCTTGTATTCAGCTGCGTAATCACTGATCGACATAGTGCGAGGCTAGCAGGCGGTGATAAGCAAAACTAGACGGAAGTTACTGGCTATCGAATATACGGGCGAAGTTCAACTTTTCGATTGCAGGCAAATGAGCCTTCAAGAGCTAGCTGGCGAGCAACCTCTTCGCTATCTGCCTCAATCAGCCAAAATCCGCTGTAGTACTCAGGTGCATCGAAGAGGGATCCTGACTTCACTTCGCCCTTATTGGCACGATTGTCGATGACAGTTGCAGCAGCCCCAGGCTGAATGCCAGCGGCCGTTATCCAATGACCGTTGTTTTGAAGCTTCTCGTTAAATGCATCAATGTGCTGCATCTCATCAGAATTAGCAGGATTATTTGAACCGTCAATGACAAAGATAATAAAGCGCATACCTCCACCTTAATACATCACAATGTCTAAATGAACTTTGCCTGATAGCGTTTTCTTATGGCGACCCTTCAAGCACTCCTTAGCTCGCCCGATCAATCTGTTCGACTCAAGGCGGCACTTGCGGCCGGCACCTATCCCAATCCCGATTTCATCGAGATTCTGCTCTCGCAATGTTCGCATGAACCAGATTTCTTCGTCAGAGACACTCTCTCTTGGGCGCTGATGCGCCATGATCATGGAGTTGTCGTTGAGCGACTTAAATCCGAATTAATCTCACCTATCGCTCAGGCGAGAAGCCAGGCCCTTCACACGCTCTCTAAGATCGGTGATAAGAAGAATTACTCCCTCATCACAGAGCAGCACCTTCTAGATATTGAGGACTCGGTCGCCTCCACTGCATGGAGAGCAGCCTCTGTTCTCGTTCCAGAAGAGGAGAAGCCGACGCTCGTCGCAATCTTGGTTACGCAGCTAGGTCGAGGTGACTCCGACACCCAATTTGGCCTCACAAGGTTTCTCTGTGCTATCGGCGAGGCAATCGTCGGACCGCTTACTGAAGCGGCAAAGTCCCCTGATGAAGAAATCCGCGTACAAGCAGAGTTCACCTTGATGAGATTTAAAGAGATGCAATTGGAGTTTGAGAAGAAGGGTAAGGAATAGAAAGCTGCTAAGCCAGAGAATGACTTAGCTCTAGTCCTTTGCGCGAACGTAG
>JBEEOC010000109.1:0-4266 GCA_041191845.1 Actinomycetota bacterium
GATCACGATCGGAATCGTCAGCATTCTCTGGGTGATTTATGGATTTGAATTGGCATTTGGTTATAAGGCTGACTCTGCTTGGTATGGAAACTTCTCGCTCAGCGGTCTTGGGGGAGCAGTGGATGAATTCACCAACAACGGCGGTGTTTATCCGATTCCACTTCTAGTCTTTGCCGCATTCCAATTGATGTTTGCGATCATTACCCCAGCTTTGATCTCAGGTGCTATTGCAGATCGCGCCAAGTTCATCTCATGGGGCGTCTTCGTTGCAATCTGGTCAACCGTTGTCTATTTCCCAGTTGCTCACTGGGTCTTCGCCTTTGGAAATAAGATGGGAGATGTCGTCACTGGCACCGGTTACCTTGCAGGAAAAGGCGTAGAAGATTTTGCTGGTGGAACTGCCGTTCACATCAATGCTGGCGCTGCCGGACTTGCACTTGCAATCGTTCTTGGAAAGCGAATTGGCTGGCGCAAAGATCCAATGCGACCACACTCACTTCCATTGGTGATGCTTGGAGCAGGACTCCTCTGGTTCGGTTGGTTTGGATTTAATGCTGGTTCTGCCCTAGGTGCAAATGGAATTGCAGCACTTGCGCTGATCAATACCCAAGTTGCAGCAGCAGCTGCCATCGTTGGCTGGCTTGCTGTGGAGAAGATCCGTAATGGCCATGCAACATCGCTCGGTGCAGCATCTGGCGCGGTTGCAGGTCTAGTTGCAATCACACCTGCATGTGCATTTGTCGCTCCATGGGCAGCAGTTGTTATTGGTCTTATTGCTGGCGCTCTCTGCGCCTTGGCAGTTGGCTTGAAATACAAGTTCGGCTTCGATGATTCTCTCGATGTAGTGGGTGTTCACCTCGTCGGCGGTATTTGGGGCTCTCTTGCCATCGGACTCTTCGGCGCAAGTGCGGTCAATAGCATCGGTCTCGATGGGCTCTTCTATGGTGGCGGTACCGAGCTACTAGGAAAGCAGGCTCTTGGAGTTGGTCTCGTTGCAGGATATTCATTTATCGCAACGCTTATCATCGGTTATGCAATCGAGAAGACTATCGGCTTCCGTATCTCACGAGATGCTGAAGTTGAAGGTATTGATCTCAAGGAACACGCTGAATCAGCGTACGAATATGCAAGTTCATCACGAGGAGGCGCAAACCTATGAAGCTCATAACAGCAATTCTCAAGCCATTTAAGTTAGATGAGGTTAAGGATGCGCTTCAGGCTGCCGGCATCACCGGAATGACAGTCTCAGAGGCGAGTGGTTTCGGTCGCCAAAAGGGACATACCGAGGTCTATCGTGGCGCTGAATACACAGTCGATCTTGTTCCAAAGGTTCGCCTTGAGGTGCTCGTCGATGATGTAGATGCTGCAAATATCGTCGATGTCATCGTTAAGGCTGCCGGTACTGGATCTATCGGCGATGGAAAGGTCTGGACCACTCCAGTGGATCAAGTTGTGCGAGTCCGAACCGGAGAGCGCGGTCCCGATGCAATCTAGTTCTGACTAGATACATCAGGCAATAGAAAATATGGGTACACGAGAGAGAAGGTCGCGTTCACAAGAGCGCGACCTTCTCCTTTCTCAGCTTTTTGAGGCAAGCGGTGTAGATAGCCAGAAGATGGCGATTGCTGCTGTGGGAAGTTATGGACGAGGCGAGCTCACCCCAGGATCAGATCTCGATATCGTTATTCTCCATACTGATTCCTACGAGAAAGATGAATTAAACGAGATTGTAAATTCAATTCTCTATCCGCTTTGGGATCAGAAAATCAAAGTTGATCACTCTGTTCGTACTAAGAGTGAAGTCAAAGAGGTATTGGGCAGTGACCTCAAAGTCGCTATGGGTCTGCTCGATGTGCGCGGAATCTGTGGAAATCTGGATTTAGTGCGAGATATTAAAGTGTTAGCACGGGATTCTTGGCAAGAAGGAATAGATCGCTATCTTCCTGAGCTTGAGCAAACCCTAGAAGAGCGATATCAACGAAATGGTGAATTGGCTTATCTGCTCGAGCCCGACCTAAAAGAATCCCGCGGTGGTCTCCGGGATATCACAGCGCTGCGAGCCATGCATGCAACCGGTCTTCTCGCCTTGCCGATGGAGCGCATCAGTCAGGCAGAGTCGATTCTCTCCACTGCGCGTGAGGCTCTTCATTTAGTCAGCGGTAGAGATAAAGATCGTTTGCTCTTTGCTGAGCAGGATAAAGTGGCTAAGAAGTTGAATTATGCCGATGCAGATGCGTTAATGAGTGAGATTGCACAGGCTGCTAGAGCAGTCGACTACCTATTAGAGATGGCATGGCATCAATGCCATCACCGCTCCACTTCAAGGTTATCTCGCCTCTTTAATCGTTCGAAATCTCGGACGTTAGCACCGGGAGTGAAAGTTGAGGGCGGGGAAGCGTTAATTGATCCAGAGTGGGATCTTGATAGCGATCCCCTCATTGGTTTACGTGCTGCAGCAACTGCAGCCCAACTTGGCCTCAGACTCTCATTTGATTCACTTCGAAATTATGGTGATGCGCTCGATGCAGGACGAGGTCGGCTCTCTCATCCTTGGCCACGTCAAGCACGTGAATACCTCATCTCACTCATTGGCGCAGGCCCTGCGATGATTGAGATTTTTGAGGCGCTCGATCAGGAAGAGATTATCTTCCACTGGATTCCCGAGTGGAGAGGGGTGCGTTCACTTCCACAGCGAAATGTTCTCCATCGCCACACAGTAGATAGACATATGGTGGAGACGGCAGTTGCAGCAGCCGCTCTCACTCGCGAGGTCCACCGTCCGGATCTACTTCTCTTCACTGCGCTCTTTCACGACATTGGCAAGGGAGCCCAGGAAGATCACTCCATTCGAGGCGCTGCGTTGATTGCACCTCTTGCCGAGCGAATTGGTTTTAATCCAAGCGATATTGAAGTTATTCAGAAGCTCATTGAGCATCATCTATTGCTCTCTGCCACAGCAACTCGCCGCGATCTCGATGATCCGGCGACGATTGCCAGCGTTGCCGAACATATCTCTGATCTCGGAACTCTTGAGTTGCTTCATGCCTTAAGCATCGCCGATGGCGAGGCAACAGGAAGAGCAGCGTGGAGTGAATGGAAGGCAACGCTCGTTACAGACCTTGTCTCTCGCGTGAAGCTTGCGATTACTGATAACACGATTACTGCTCAACCAGAACTCTCTGTTGAACAACTCTCTCGAGCATCGAGTGGTTCATTAAATGTGATGATTGAAGATCGGGGTAGTGTCTATGCGATTGAGATTGTGGCACCCGATAAGACAGGACTGCTCTCGATTGTTTCAGGTGTTCTCAATATTCTCCGTCTCGATGTGAGATCTGCTCGAACCCGCACGGTGAGCTCCGTTGCGGTGATGGAGTGGATAGTCGTGCCTGATCCGCATGCACCGGCACTGAGCTCAGAGATTCTCGAACGAGAACTAGTCAAAGGCCTGGAGTCAGAGGGCGCGCTAGCTGTGCGAATAGCCGATCGCATTCAAGCCTATTCACAGATGCCCACCATTCCTTTTCCGGATCCGGTGGTGGAGACCTTCCTTGACGCAGCAACTGATGCAACAATTATTGAAGTCAGAAGCCATGATCGGCCAGCGTTGCTCTTCTCTATTGGTGACACGGTGAGAAAGTGCAATATCGATATTCGTTCAGCAATTGTGACCACCTTGGGCGCAGAGGCGATCGACACCCTTTATGTGACCGAGATTGGTGGGGGAGCGCTCACCTCTGAGCGAGCAGCTGAGGTCGCTTCGCGAATTGCAGCCTCTCTCAAGTAGTCTTCCCTCACTATGTTCGATGCTCTCTCATCCAAAATATCTGGCGTCTTCTCCTCGCTGCGCAGCCGCGGAAAGCTCTCACCTTCAGATATTGAAAATACCGTTGGCGAGATAAGGCAGGCCCTCCTTGAGGCAGATGTTGCCCTTTCAGTCGTCGACTCATTTATCGAAAAGATAAGAAGTGGCGCGCTCGAACTTCTCCCCACTTTGCAATCGGGAGTAAACCAAGCACAGGCCATATTTGATCTGGTCAATCGCGAACTGACAGAGATTCTCGGTGGTGGTGCGCGACGCGTTCGTTACGCCAAGAATCCACCAACAGTCATTATGTTGGCAGGTCTGCAGGGAGCAGGTAAGACAACTCTTGCGGCAAAGTTAGCAAAGTTCTATAAAGATCAAGGTGACACCCCAATTTTGGTTGCCTCTGATTTACAGCGACCAAATGCCGTCAATCAACTTCAAGTAGTGGGTCAATCAGT
>JBEEOC010000110.1:0-4233 GCA_041191845.1 Actinomycetota bacterium
ATCCTTGAGCACGTCCACAACACAATTGAGGTTGAGGCTGAGGCAACTAACATTCCTAAGTACCTCGTCCTTGATATCGAGGGCATGAAGGCGGGAACATCAAAGGTTGCATCAGATGTCACACTTCCAGCAGGTGTCACACTCGTTCTCGATCCAACAGCAACAGTTGTTCACCTCTCAGAGCGTCGCGCAGCATCAGCAGGCGATGAGGCAGCAGCAGCTCCAGCAGCTGATGCAGCTCCAGCAGCGCCAGCAGCTGAATAAGCAATAGAAATAAATCTGGCTCGTTATGACGTGGTTGGTAGTGGGGCTCGGTAATCCGGGCGATCAATACGCTGCCACCCGTCATAACGTGGGCCAGATGGTTATCGATGAGTTGGCCAAGCGCCACAACGCTAAATTCTCAACACATAAATCTCGCACAACAATCGCCGCCTTCAAAATAGGTTTTGGCGTTGAAGCCCATTCTGTCATTCTCGCTAAATCACTCGGCTATATGAATGAGACCGGCGGACCAATCAAGGCTCTCGCTCAGTTCTACTCAGTTGATTCTTCAAAGATCATCGTTCTACATGACGAACTCGATATTGATTTCGCCGCTATTCGCACCAAGTTAGGCGGCGGAGATAATGGCCATAATGGTTTGAAATCAATGACCTCGGCATTCGGTGGACCGAACTACTATCGCATTCGGCTCGGTATCGGGCGTCCAATGGGGCAGCAAAATCCGGCAGATTTTGTCTTAAAGCAATTTAGCCAGCCAGAGAAGAAAGATCTCCCACTCTTCCTTGATAGAGGAGCTGATGTGGTGGAATCCCTAATTGAAAAGGGTTTAGAGGTAACGCAATCTAGATTCAACTCTTGAGATTTAGCCCCACTTGGAGTGCCACCATTAATTAACTGGTCATATTGGGAATAAATTCCGATATCCATATCCTTTATTGCCGGATAGACATACCCTGTTTTTAGCAAAAGACAGGAGTTTAAAATGAATAGCTCCATCATCTTCTTCATCATCGCGATTACAGGATTCTTAGCTGTTATCGCCTTTGCAGTAGAGAGAATTTATGAAATGAAGGATTCAAAGCTCAATGGTGGCTCTATCGGAACCGCGCAAGCAACGAGTAATAACAACGATATGGACCAATAAATCGCGAGGCATTCAATCCTGAAGTAGCCTTCTCGAATGAGGAAGATAGATCTCTCAAAGAGCCTAGAGGACATTCTTGCAAATGAGTTTGTAGGCCTTCATTCAGGCGGAGGTCGAAGTTCAATTCGCGGCGGTCAGAGCGCAGCCAATGCCGCTCTGGATGCGCTAGATATCCGAGGCTATGCGAAGAATCGCTCAGAGGTTCTTCCATATGAATCGCGTGGTGCGAGCGTTCTCTCACCTTATATCCGACATAACCTTCTTACTTTGCAGCAAGTGTGGGATCGAGTGGCAGATGCACCTTTTGCTGATCGTGAGAAATACCGTGATGAACTTCTTTGGCAGGAGTATGCCCGCCATCTCTATGCCCGAATCGGTACGCGACTCTTTAACAATCTGAGATTTGAACAGATTTGGGATAAACCAGGAAATGGCTGGCAAGAAGGTGCTGCGTGTATTGATTTTGCAACTAATGAACTGAAGGAAGATGGTTGGTTAGTAAATCAAACCCGGATGTGGTTGGCCTCCCACTGGACGGTGAGAAATAGTTTTGGTTGGTTGCATGGACAAGAAGAGATGTATCGCCACCTCATCGATGGATCGCGCGCCGCAAATCTCCTTGGCTGGCAATGGACAGTTGGAACCGGCACTGGAAAGCCTTATGGCTTTGCCCGATGGCAGGTGGAGAAACGCGCACCTGGTCTCTGCATGGGGTGTGCGCTGAAGAAGGCATGCCCGATACAAGATTTTCCAGAAGAGAGCATCCTCGATGAAGCACCATTTGAATCACTCCTTGTTGAAGATCCTGATGTAATGAGTAGTACTGGTCCAATAACTGTTGAGAAGTTGCGAGAGCCGGAAGAAGTTCTAATCACTATTGACTCAATGGGAGATAGCGACCCTGCCCTTGCTGCTCATCCAGAGCTACCTGCGGTCTTTATCTTTAACGTAAGCGCTCTTGAAAAGCTCCAGCTCTCTTCCAAGAGGATTTACTTCTACTTGGAGACGCTTCAGGATCTGGCGCAGCGTCGAGAGCTCACGGTCTACCTCGGTGATCCGTACGAATACGCAAAGAGTAAGTCGGTGGCAGTCACATATGCTCCCGTTCCAAGCTTTGCAAAGTTTGGACGAGTAGGTGAGCTTCATCCTTATCCATGGTTAAAGAAACCGCATGGCAAATCAGTGAGATCTTTTAGCGCATGGCGGGGAAAGATTTAACGAAGGTTTTCAGCCAGTATTTCGCAGGCCTGTGGCAACACCGTTGATGGTGAGCAAGAGAGCGCGCACGAGAGTCGGCTCAGCTTGATCTCCAGCTCTGCGCACACGATTAAGGAGATTTACCTGTAGCGAGTGGAGGGGGGCGAGGTATTGATCGCGAACCTCGAGAGTACGAGCCAGGATTGGCTGATCTCCTAGGAGAGTGCCCTTTCCTGTAAGGAGGAGAATCTCTTCCACTGTCAGTGCAAACTCTTCCTCAATAGTCTTAAGGAAGTGCTGCAATTCTTCTGGAACAAGAGTTTCAACATAACGACGTGCAGTCTTTAGGTCGGTCTTAACCAGGGTCATCTCAACGTTGCTGATAAAGGTTGCGAAGAAGTGCCACTCAGCGAGCATCTTCTTTAAGGTATCGGTCTTGCCGGCTTCGCGGGCTGCCTTCAAACCGCTTCCAACGCCAAACCAGCCAGGGACAATCTGTCGAGATTGGGTCCAACCAAAGACCCAAGGAATTGCGCGCAATGAATCAAGGCCACCCGATGCATCAGGGCGTCTCGAAGGACGTGAGCCGAGGAAGAGATTTCCAAGTTGTTCAACTGGAGTTGAGGCATAGAAATATGCTGGAAGATCAGGGTGATCGATCAGTGAGCGATAGCGCTCAAATGAATTATCAGAGATGAGGTTCATGCAATCATTCCAGCGCTCTAGATCTTCTTTGCTCTGGCGAGGGCCGCGATTGAGGATGGTTGCTTCAAGTGAGGCAGCAAGTGTGAGTTCAACATTTTCACGAGCAAGAGCGGGGAGGGCGTATTTATCTGATATGACTTCGCCTTGTTCGGTCATCTTGATTTCACCATCGACTGATCCCCATGGCAGAGCAACAAGGGCATCATAAGTCGGTCCACCACCACGGCCAACAGATCCTCCACGGCCGTGGAAGAGGCGGAGCTTTACGCCATGTTTCATGGCGACATCACGAAGGCGTCGCTGAGCACGGTGAATCTCCCATTGGCTAGTGGCGATTCCAGCATCTTTATTTGAATCAGAATATCCGAGCATTACCTCTTGAACATTTCCACGAAGCTCAACGAGTGCGCGATATGTTGGATTGGCGAGAAGTTTCTCAAGAATCTCACCTGCTGCACGAAGTTCTGCCACTGTCTCAAGCAGAGGTGCAAAGCCAATTGTTGCAACTTTCTTATCGAGATCAACGAGGCCGGCATATTTGCCAAGGAGAGCTGCAGCAACAAGATCATCGGCTCCCTTTGTCATAGAGACGATATAGGTCTCAATTACCTCGGGACCAAAGCGCTCAATCAAATCCTTGATAGCAACAAAGGTATTAAAGGTCTTTGCCGCACCCGCATCGAGGGTGGAAGCGCTGCGCTTTACTCCATTGGCGAGCTCACCGATGAGAATCTCAAACTTCTCATCATGAGACTTATCGAGGTAGTCATCACCGAAGAAGTTCTTGAGAACATTGTGATGGGCATCAGAGTGCTCACGAACATCAAGGGTTGCATGGGTAAGACCAAAGGCGGCAACGGTGCGGATTGTGCGCTCAAGGAGGCCAGTCGCGATCAATTCTCCACGGTGCTTAAAGAGTGAATCTCTCATCAAAGTCAGATCTGCAAGAAGTTCAGCGGTATTTGCATAATCGCGACCCGGAACATGCGGTCCACCTACAGCATGGCGATTACGGGTGAATGCCAGGCGATGAACAATCGCAGTGGCCTTGAGGCGATAGGGCTCCTGCACGTTAAGTCGCAAGAAGCGCTGTTCAAACTCTGGGATGTGCTTGAGATCTTCCTCCACTGAGGCGCTCAATTCGGGCGTTGCTCCTGCAATGCGAGTAGAGATGGAGAGCA
>JBEEOC010000111.1:0-13137 GCA_041191845.1 Actinomycetota bacterium
TGGATCGAGTGGAAGCGTAAGAATGAAGTTGATTATGTGCGACTACGTCCACACCCAGCTGAGTTCGAGCTCTACTACGATATCTAAGAAGTAGTGAAGAAAACCCCCGTCAGTTAACTGGCGGGGGTTTTCTCTTCATTTTGTGATGTTCAATATGTAAATCCAAATCGTAAGTACGATTACGATTCCGTACAACCGATATCTCATAAGAGCGGCCGGATCCTTTGCGATATCGTAATTTGGGTCATGCAGTGAGGCGATAAAGATCTTCTCCTCACCGCAACGTGGACACCGAAGAGCAGATTTTCGTTGGTATTTGAATCCGCATTCATAGCAGGAACTTAGATTTGGCATTTGAATTCTGTCTCAGCATCTAAAGCGGCAAAATCCATAATCCTCCCCATAGGTCCATCCATTGCCTGGGTTATCTACTATGTGCCTCAAGGGCGCCATTAAATTGGCATCGGATATTCCGGGGCCAAAAAGGGTTGTAAGAGAGATTGCTATAGCTATCAAGGCGTTCATAAGTCTCCTCTCGATAATTTCGGAGCACAATAAAGTTTCGCAAAAGTAAAGGGAATAGGGGTGACCAGAGATATTCTTCCGTTATGACCTACGCATCAGAGTTCATCAAAGCGCTCTCCCCCGCTCTTGAAGAACTTGGTGATCACAAACGCGCTATCGGCGCGCAGGCATATATGAAGGATGTCGCTCCTTTCATTGGGGTAGCCACACCTGAAAGACGTTCGACCGTTAAGCGAATTGCAAAAGGCTTGAAGGTCCCAACTTCTGAAGAACTTGGGGCCACTGCACGCAAACTCTGGAAGCTCGAAGAGCGTGAATATCAGTACTGCGCAACTGATTTAATTCAGATTCATTGGAAGGTTGCAGATGAGAACTTTCTCGCCGACCATGTTGAGGATCTACTTATCTCTAAGCCCTGGTGGGATACGGTAGACAGCCTTGGCTCGGTTGCAATCTCACCGCTGACAGATAAATACGGCTGTGAGAAATTGATCGAGAAGTGGAATAAGTCATCCAATATCTGGCTCAATCGCGCCGCGATTCAACACCAACGAGGCCGTAAATACGAGACCGATATCGCACTCATTCTTCGCTACTGTCACGAGCATGCAGATTCGACTGAATTCTTCGTTGTTAAGGCCATTGGCTGGGCGCTTCGAGATATGGCAAAGATCAGTCCGAGGGATGTGAGGAAGTTTCTTAATGATCACCCAGATTTGGGTCGAGTTGCAGTACGCGAAGCAGAGCGCGGTTTAGGCAGACTCTAGAGCCGGCGTTCTTCCCCAGCGCTTTGTCACAAGCTTATGCATCACGCTGCCATTAATGGCAAAGACAATAGCGAGGATCCACCAACCAGGGATTCCCATTCCGATGACTAAAGCTGTGACGATTCCAGGCCCCACGGTTCCACTTAATCCCCATGAAAGTCCCCAGACTCCTTGATATTGGCCTTGATGGTTCTCATCTGCCAAACCGAATCCGATCGACCATGAACCTGCGGACCCGATGAGCTCACCCACGATATGAGCTGCCATTCCAAGAGTGAGCATGAGAGCGGCGATAATCGCATTCATTCCATGAGCATAGGCATAGAGGATGCAGGCAAGTGAGATGAAGTATGAGGCGAGGCGATAATGCTTTGCTCCCCCATAGAGCGTTGCCGATCCCTTGCTTGCCGCAACTTGTAACAGCATCACTGCAATCGTATTCATCATCATAATCACTGAGACCCACCATCGTGGTGCATTGGTCTCGCGCACAACCCATAGTGGAATCGCCACCGATTGCAGAACAAAGTGCACAGACATAAATGCATTTGAGAGAGTCGCCCCTAGAAAAACTCGATCTTTTAAAGCCTCAAAGGAGAAAGGCTCACCTCGCTCAACTGTCGGCTCAACAAAGGGCAACTTCATATAGAGAGCGCCGGCAATAATGAATGAGATTGCATCACCAAGAAGGAGAGCCTTATAGACGTTTGGATCATTGAGAGCGAGGCCAACACCTGCAAAGAGGGTTCCGACTGAGATACCAAAGTTGGTTACGGCGCGCTGGTAGGCACGTAGTTTGACGCGAGATTCCTCTCCCCCCAGCTTTGCAATTGTTGCCATGCGAGTTGTCTGAGCAACTACGCCAAGCATCGCCATCACAATATGGATGAGCAGAAATGGCAAATAGCTATGAACGAAGATTAAACCTGACATCGCAAGACCTTGCAGGGCAACGGCGATAGCGCTGATATTACGTGGACCGAAGCGATCTGCGATATGGCCAGATGGAATGCTTAAGGTAAGCGCCAATCCACCAGCGATAGAGAGAGCCAAGGCCACCTGGGCAGGTGATAGACCAACAATCGTGGTGAAGTAGATGACATCTACGGTCATAAAGAGACCGTTGCCAAATGTGTTTATAAATGTAGAGAGGGCAAGAATCCGCAGATGAGGCTCATCTGGAATCACCTTATTGGCTAATGCTTTGATATTCATCGATTACTGCGAAGTTCACGCCGGGCAACAAGGTAGTACCCGACAAATCCAATAACGAGAGCAAAGGCAACGCCGAGATTTGCTCCAGCCCACTGCCCCTCCTTACCGCCAAATATGCCGAGGAAATATCCCTGCCAGGAAAGCCAGGATGCGAATGGGTTTGTGACAAATCCCCATCCCACAATTGCACCGACTGCCATCACAACAAGGGTCTTTACATTCCAACTTCCATATCGACCGTTGGCGCTATAGAGGTCAGGTTCGCTGTAATCGCTCTTGCGGAGCAAGACATCGGTAACAAAGATTGCCGACCAGGTCGCCACAGGCACTCCGATGGTGATGAGGAAGCCTTGGAATGGATAGAAGAAATCATCTGCAATCCAGACAAGATAGATAGTTCCAATAACCATGATCAGTGAGTCGATTGCAGCCGCAACATACCGCTTGACTGGCAAACCAATGGAGATGAGCGTAAGTCCAGAGGAGTAGAGATCGAGGATCGCTCCTCCCACCAATCCAAGAATTGCAATCAGCGCAAATGGAATAAGGAACCATGTTGGAAGAAGAGTTGTGAGCGCGCCAATCGGATCACCCGCTATTGCACCAAATAGCTCCTCACTACTTCCAGAGAGAGATGCGCCATAGATAACCATTGCAATCGGAACGATTGAAGCCCCAAGAACGGTCCAGCCAACGACAGCTCTGCTGGAAGTTGAGCGTGGTAGATATCGAGAGTAATCGGCAGCCGAGTTGACCCAACCAAGCCCAATACCCGTTGCACCAAAGATGAGTGCGCCGATAAAGCCAGACCACTTGCCATGGGCAATATCAAAGACAGCTGTCCAATTGACTTCATCAAGAGTAAGAGCAAAGTAGATGAGAGTCGCAGCAACTGTGATGAGAGTAAGCCACTTCTGCAGCCTCATGATGATGCTATGTCCTAGGACTCCACCAAAGACAGTCAGTGATACAGCAATAACAAAACCTGCCACCATTGCAATATCTCGATCGATATGGCCGACTCGAACAAAGACCGTTCCTGTGGCAAGGGTTGCCAAGGAGACGAGAACCGTCTCCCACCCAACGAGGATGATGTAGGAGAGAAAGCCCGGGACGATGTTTCCCTTCACTCCAAAGATTGCTCGAGAGAGAACCATGGTCGGTGCGTTGGATTTCTTGCCAGCGAGAGAGCTAAAGCCCACCAAGAGGAAGGAGAGAACTGTTCCCAGGACCGCTGCGATCGAGGCTTGGAGGAATGAGATGCCAAAGCCGAGGAAGAAGGCGCCATAGGAGAGAGCAAGGAGGGAGACATTTGCCCCACACCATGGCCAGAAGAGCGAAGATGCCCTTCCCCCACGCTCAGATTCATCGATGATATTGGTGCCATTGAGCTCTAGTTGCATCTGCGTATCGTAGGCGATTTCTACGAGGGAGGGCGTAATTGGTAAGGTTCCACCAGGTCAAGAGCATCACATAATGCACCGGCAGTGTGATCGGCAACCCTCCTTCCGTGGCGGGGTGCCTTCCGAGTGAAGACCGGGCCGTAGCAGATCGTTACGGCAAGCGCGTTCGAAAGGTTAACTATGTCAATTAGCGCCTCAGCAAAGAAGAAAATCACAGCGGCATCACTTGCTGCTCTCGTTGCACTCACTCTCACATCATGTGGATCAGAGGAAGCGGCAGCTTGCCCACAGATCAAGGAAGGCGTGCTCACCATCGCAACTGATGAGCCTGCATACGGTCCTTGGTTTGATAACAATGACCCTTCAAACGGTAAGGGTTATGAAGCAGCTGTTGCATATGCAGTTGCAGAAGAGCTTGGATATTCAAAGGATAAGGTTGAGTGGATTCGCGTTCCATTTAACAGCGTTGTAGCCCCAGGTTGCCGCAACTTTGACTTCGATATCAACCAGTTCTCTATCACCGAAGAGCGTGCGAAGGTCATCGACTTCTCAACTGGATACTACGATGTAACACAGGCTGTCATCACAGTTGCAGGCTCAAAGATTGCAAATGCTAAGTCAATTGCAGATCTTCAGGGTGCAAAGCTCGGTGCACAGGTTGGAACTACCTCATATGCCACAATCACAGATGTCATCAAGCCAACTCAGGATGTTGCAGTCTTTGATACAAACGATGTTGCAAAGCAGGCGCTTGCTAATGGTCAGATCGATGGCCTTGTAGTCGACCTTCCAACAGCTTTCTACATCACCGCAGTTGACCTAGAGAACGGCAAGATTGTTGGCCAGTTCCCAGCTAAGGCTGGCGGCGAGCAGTTCGGCCTCGTTCTCTCTAAGGGAAGCTGGTTGACAGCAGATATCTCTAAGGCTGTAGATAAGCTCCGTGAGAATGGAACTTTGGCGAAGATTGAAGATCAGTGGCTCGCCGCTGGTGTTGATGTTCCAGTTCTTAAGTAATTAGAGCTCCTAGGTAGAGGCGAGAGGTCCGATGTCTTACACCCCTTCTGCGTTGCAACTACAACGTGAAGCGGCTAAGCGTCGGGCCTCTCGTCGTTCAACCGCAATCGCACTCCTGAGCACTCTTATCGTCGGTGCCGTTCTCACCATCATCGTCGCAAACGCACAAGGGGCAGAAGCGGTTCGCAATTCATTCTTCAACTGGCACTACGCCCAGAAGGCCTTCCCTCGTATCTTCGATGGAATCCTTCTCAATCTCCGAGTTCTCTTCATCGCCGAATTCTTCGTCCTGGTCTTTGGACTCTCGATCGCTATCGCCAGAACTACAACATCTCCAGTTCTCTATCCTCTGCGATTGATCGCAACCATCTATACCGACATCTTTAGAGGCATGCCGCTCCTGCTCGTCCTCTTCCTTGTCGGACTTGGAATCCCAGGGCTTCGTCTATCTTTCATTCCTAATTCAGCAGTCTTCCTTGGAACCGTTGCACTTGTTCTTACCTACTCCGCATATGTTGCCGAGGTCATTAGAGCAGGCATTGAAGGTGTTAATCCCACACAGCGACAGGCAGCGAGAGCGCTCGGTCTTTCACACCCTCAGACTCTTCAGCACGTTGTTCTCCCCCAAGCATTTCGCAATGTGACTCCTCCACTGCTCAACGACCTGGTATCTCTCCAGAAAGACTCTGGTCTCATCTCCGTTCTTGGGGCCGTCGATGCAATCCGAGCCGCCGGTATTGAGACTGCGCAATCCTTTAACTTCACACCATATGTTGTGGCTGGAGCGCTCTTTGTTCTCTTAACTATTCCGCTCACCCGATACACCGATTGGCTAATCCGTCGACAAGATCGCGCCCAGAAGGCTCAAGGTGTCTACTAATGAGCGCCTTACTTTCGATTAAGAATCTCCGTAAATCATTCGGCAGCAACCTCGTTCTCGACGATATCTCACTCGATTTTCCGCAAGGATCGGCAACGGTTGTTATCGGAGCAAGCGGCTCTGGTAAATCAACGTTGATGCGTTGCATCAATCTCTTGGAGGAGCTCAGCGATGGGCAGATTCTCCTTGAAGGCTCTGATATCAGCACCTACGGCATCAACTTGGATTCTGTCCGCGGAAAGATCGGATCTGTCTTTCAAGCCTTCAATCTCTTTCCTCATCTCACAGTTCTCGAGAACATCACCCTTGCACCTCGCTTAGTTCTTAAGAAGAGCAAGGATGAGGCGGAGCAGCAGGCCCATGCTCTGCTCAACCGTTTTGGATTGGCCGATAAGGCAGATGCCTATCCCAATCTTCTCAGCGGTGGGCAACAGCAACGCGTTGCAATCTTGCGGGCTATCGCCACTGAACCTAAGGTCCTACTTCTCGATGAGGTGACCAGCGCTCTCGACCCAGTTTTAATTGCCGAAGTCCTCTCGCTCATTGCAGAGCTCAAGCGTGATGGAATCACCATGATTATCTCCACCCATGAGATGGGCTTTGCTAAGAAAATTGCCGATCACGTCATCTTCTTATCGCAAGGACGTGTCTGCGAGAGCGGAACGCCAACTCAGATCTTTGATAAACCGCAGACGAGCGAACTGAAGAGTTTCCTAGGTGCGCTCCATGATGCAGGACGCCTCTAAATTCACCTTGCCTTAACTGCAGTTATCTCGCTTAGTCGAGGAAGAAGTCGAGCAAGAAATCCTTTGTGCCAGGAACGACGGCGTACTTGTCAAGATCTGTGATTCCCTCACTTGCGAGAACCTCATCATCAACATAGAAGTTTCCGGTTGACTCTGCAGCCGGTCGGTTAAGGATGATGTATGCAGCATCGGCGAGGATCTCTGGTGTGCGACAGGCCGCGGTATCGATACCCGGAATCATGGCAAGGGCCGCAGTATCGATAGCTGTTCGTGGCCAAAGCGCGTTTACGCCAATTCCATCGCGCTTAAATTCCTCAGCCATACCTAAGACACACATCGACATTCCATACTTTGCCATCGTGTAGGCAACGTGGTTCTTAAACCACTTCGCCTTCATCGATAGCGGCGGAGCAAGGTTGAGGATCTGCGGATTGCGACCCTCTTTTCCACTCTCGCGCAGGTAAGGGATTGCTGCCTGTGAGGTGAGGAATGTTCCTCGAACGTTGACATCAAACATGAGATCAAAGCGCTTTGCCGGTGTCGCCTCAGTCTTCGTCAGATTAATCGCACTTGCATTATTGATCAAGATATCGATTCCACCGAACTCTTGGGCTGCTTGACGTATTGCTGCCTCAATTGCATTCTCATCGCGAATATCGCATTGAATTGGAAGGGCTACACCTCCAGCTGCACGGATCTCTTCAGCCGCGGTAAAGATAGTTCCAGGAAGCTTTGGGTTGGGATCTGCGGTCTTTGCTGCGATTGCAATCGATGCCCCATCCTTTGCAGCACGAAGTGCGATAGCGAGACCAATTCCGCGGGAGCCTCCAGTGATGAAGATTCTCTTTCCAGATAGTGACATTTACTTACCCTTCTTCTCAGACATCTTCTTCATGACGGCATCGGCAAACTCTTCGGATTGAAGGGCAAGCGCAAAGATTTGGAACTCAGCTTTCATTACAGCTTCAACGGCATCATGCTTACTTGCTTTCATCAAAGCCTTGGTGTTGAGAACTGCCTTAGGTGGTTGCGCTGCAATTTTCTCTGCGATTGCAATCGCCTCGCTCTCTGCATCGCTGACAACCTCGGCAATCAAGCCAATCTCTCGGGCATATGCTGGTGAGAACTCCTCTCCTGTAAGGAAGATTTTGGCAGCTCTCTGATAGCCAACGAGCTCTGGGAAGAGCATTGATGATCCCGCCTCAGGAACGAGGCCGAGTGATGTGAATGGCATAGAGAACTTGGCGCTCTCTGAGGCAACGACGACATCGCAATGAAGAAGCATCGTTGTGCCAACACCAACTGCATGGCCCTTGACTGCGGCGATCAGCGGCTTGGTGAAGTTAAGGAGTGAACCGAGAAAAGCTGCGACAGTTGAATCCTCTGATGTCGGTGGATTGCTCATAAAGTCCATGATGTCGTTGCCCGCCGTGAAGTGATCACCCACTGAGCTAAGGACGACCGCACGGATCCCAAAATCACCATTTGCATCGTTGAGTAGGCGAGCCAAGTCGGCATACATATCTCTCGTGATGGCATTCATCTTCTCTGGCCGGTTGAAGCGGATGAGAAGGACCTGATTTGTCAGCTCTGAGGTGATTTGAGTCATTGGGCGAGTGTAAGAGGTGAAGTTCTCCTTGGGAAGGAGCACAATAGGCCTATAGCGACGGAGAGGTCATCTATATGTCACGCGATATCACCATCACTACTCGAGAGCTCACTCCTTTTGAGCAATTGGTCCTGGGACTGCTCTGTGAGGGTAAATCGAATGCCGCGATTGCCCGCGAGACAAATCACACTGAGAAAGTAATCGAGAACACAGTCTCTCGATCTGCCAAGGCTTTCAATATCACCTCAGATGGCGATACCAATATCCGTGTCCTCCTCGCTCTTGCATTTCGAACCCATTATGGAGATGCAGCTTTTGATCGCCTAGGCGTCCCGTGTGCTCACTTTGAAGTTAATGGCCAGGGCCAACCAATCTGTAATCGCGAAGTTCACTAACTCTTCACGACTCTCACTTGCCTAGCTTCATTTACTGTCTCTTACATCACTATGTAGTACTTCACATTTCAATAGGTGCTACCTCTCACCTTCTCTCTCCACATCACGACCTAATAGGTCTTTAATGTAAATAGCACCCAGAGATATGGGTGGATACAGATAAATGAATATGGAGAGAAGAATGAAACGTAAGACATTCGACAAGATCGTAACTTCTATCGGAGCTGCTCTCACAGTTTTCTTACTCGTAGCAGCAGCGCTTCTCAACTGGGGTGCAACATTTGCCAATGACTCTGTTAAGAGCCAACTTGAGAATCAGAACATCTCATTTCCTGCAGCAGAGGCTATGCCTGAAGCAACTCGTGCACAACTAGCCAAGTGGGCAGAGCAGAAAGTCACAACCGGCGAGATGGCCCGTGATTACTCAGATCTCTATATCTGGGAGCATATGAAGGCATCAGCGGTAGCAACAATCGGTAAGGAAGCTACCTACTCTGAAGTCTCCGGAATGTATATGGGTCTTGTCCGCGGTGGTTCAACTGATACTGCGCAGATTGCAAAGCTCGGCGAACTTCGCCAAACACTCTTTATGGGAAACACTCTCCGCGGAATGCTCCTTGAGGCATATGCCTTTGGAACCCTAGGAGTAATCGCAGGTTATGGCGCAATCGCCGCCCTCATCGGTGGAATCTTGATGTTGGTTCTCACCGTTGCTGGCATCATCCATCTTCGCCGCACACCTGAGGATGCAACTATCTAAATCCTCATCTCTCTTACGACTCTCCGCGTAGAGATGTGAGGGAAATAAAAACCCCTCCTAGACCTTGTGGTCCGGGAGGGGTTTTCTCTTCCGAGAGGAAGTTCTGCTGAGATTACTTTTTAGCGATCAAGCTTTCCTGAGATGAAGTCTTCAGTCTTATTGTGAGCCTGCTCATCTGTGTACTGAACTGGTGGGGTCTTCATGAAGTATGAAGATGGTGAGAGCAGCGCTCCACCAATCTTGCGATCGAGACCAATCTTTGCGCAGCGAAGCGCATCGATGATCACACCAGCTGAGTTTGGTGAATCCCATACTTCAAGCTTGTATTCAAGGTTCAATGGAACATCGCCAAATGCGCGACCTTCGAGGCGGACATAGGCCCACTTACGGTCATCGAGCCATGGAATGTAGTCAGATGGACCGATGTGAACGTTCTTAGCGCCCATATCGTGGTCGAGCTGCGATGTCACAGAGTTTGTCTTTGAAATCTTCTTTGACTCAAGGCGATCACGCTCAAGCATGTTCTTGAAGTCCATATTTCCACCAACGTTGAGCTGGTATGTGCGATCGAGGTGAACCCCACGATCCTGGAACAACTTAGCCATGATGCGGTGTGTGATTGTCGCACCGACTTGTGACTTGATGTCATCACCAACGATTGGAAGGCCGGCATCTTCAAACTTCTTTGCCCAGACTGGGTCTGATGCGATAAAGACTGGAAGTGCGTTAACAAAGGCGCATCCTGCTGCAATTGCGCACTCAGCATAGAACTTAGCTGCCTCTTCTGAACCAACCGGGAGGTAGCAGATAAGAACATCTACTTGCTCTTCCTTAAGAGCTGCAACGATATCTACCTCAGGAGCTGTTGACTCTGTGATTGTCTCCTTGTAGTAACGACCAAGGCCATCAAGTGTCTTTCCGCGCTGAACTTCAACGCCTGTCTTAGCAACATCTGAGAACTTGATTGTGTTGTTCTCTGATGCCCAAATTGCATCTGCAAGGTCGAGACCGACCTTCTTTGAATCCACATCAAATGCAGCGACGAACTTCACGTTGCTGATGTGGTATCCGCCTACAACGGCATGCATAAGACCTGGAATCTCCTGGTCAATCGCTGCATCCTTGTAGTAAGTAACACCCTGAACGAGTGAGTTTGCGCAGTTTCCTACGCCGACGATGGCGACACGAATGTCACCAGCTCCTGTTGTGATCTTCACTTAGATTTCCTCTCGGTTGTAATCATTTCCTGCAGCCACGCAATTTCACGCTCTGCAGAGTCAAGCGAATGGCGGCGCCACTCTTGAAGGTACTTATCGATTCCAATTGGAGACTTCTCCACTTCATCGCGAAGGATTTCCGCCTTCTCCTGAAGTCGACGTAGCCGTCCCTCAAGTATCCGAACCCGGCTCTTTGTTGGCGTTGGACTGAAGAAGGCGAAACGGATTTCAAACCCTTCATCCTCCCAAGCATCAGCGCTGACGGATTCGGTGAGCGCCTCGAAACGTGCCATTCCCTCTTTGGTGATGGCATAGACAATTCTTGGACGCTTGCTCCCCCGATCGACCGCCTCTTCCTGGATATGGCCAGCAAGGAGCATTCGACGAAGTTGCGGATAGAGAACTGAGAATGAGATCGCCTTAAATGGGCCGAAGATGGTCACCATTCGCTTACGCAGCTCATAGCCATGGAGCGGACCCTGTGCGAGGAGGCCAAGGAGGGCAAACTCCAGGGATTCCACACGTGATCGCATCGTTGGCTCAACTCTCTTGGGTGATACGGAAGATATAGATGAATATATCTCGGAATATATCGAATCGATATATCTGGGCGATAGTTAACCCGAAATAGTCAGAAAGAGCAAAGGCGACACGCTCCCGCGCTCAGTGTGGCCTGGCCCACAGCGTTCTACCCTTAAAGCACCTTCCCCAAAGGCTCTATTACCTACCTTGGAAAGGTCCCTATATGTCACTGATCCAGTCCCTGACCTGGAAGCTCCATGGAGATGGAAAATCAATCGCAGCAGGCGATGTCGTCTCCACAGATGAGCGCCTCACCTGGCCCCGCACCGTCGGTGTCGGCCTCCAACATATCGCCGCCATGTTCGGCGCCACCTTCTTAGTTCCTATCATCACCGGTTTTCCACCAACTACGACCCTCTTCTTCTCCGGTATTGGAACTCTCCTCTTCCTCCTGATCACCGGCAATAAGGTCCCAAGCTACCTCGGCTCATCATTTGCATTCCTTGGGCCAATAGCAGCTGCGATGGCAGATAAGTCGGCGGGAATGGCAGGTGCCCTCGGCGGCATCGTCTTTACCGGTGTCGTTCTAGCTCTTGTTGGTCTTGCCGTGAAAGCAGCTGGCATCAACTGGATCAATGCGATCCTTCCACCAGTTGTGACTGGATCTATCGTGATTGTGATCGGATTCAATCTCGCTGGAGCCGCAAAGGGTAACTTCGTCAAGGATCCACTTCTTGGAATCATCACACTCTCATCGATTGCTCTCATTAGCGCAATCTCAAAGGGCTTCCTGGGTCGCATCAGCATCTTCGCCGGAATCGTTATCGGTTATGTAGTTGCGCTCATCCAAGGAAATGTTGATACCAGCGGAATCAAGGCAGCTGCTTGGTTTGCGGTACCAACATTTGAAACACCAACCTTTAAGTTCAACATCATGATCCTCTTCCTCCCTGTCGTACTCGTTCTCATCGCAGAGAACGTGGGCCATGTCAAGGCAGTCTCTGCAATGACTGGAAAAGATCTCGATGATCAGATGGGTAACGCCCTCTTTGCAGATGGTGTTGCAACAACTCTTGCCGGTGCAGGTGGTGGATCTGGAACAACTACTTATGCAGAGAACATCGGTGTAATGGCTGCAACTCGCGTCTATTCCACTGCTGCCTATTGGATCGCCGGTCTTGGTGCAATTCTGCTCGGTCTCTCACCAAAGTTTGGCGCTGTCTTGAGCGCAACTCCTGTCGGTGCACTTGGTGGCGTCGCAGTAGCTCTCTTTGGAATGATCGGAATCTTGGGAGCTCGTATTTGGATTGAGTCAAAGGTTGATTTCTCTAATTCAAATAACTTGATCATTGCAGCTTCTGCGATCATTATCGGAATCGCTGATATCTCATGGACTAAGGGTCAATACACCTTCACCGGTATTGTGAACGCAACTCTCGTTGCAGTCCTTGGCTATCAGATCCTCAACGCAGTTTCCAAGCTACGCAAGTAATCTCACAGCGATACTTCGACACCTCAGATATTGCAGAAATTGCAGATCAAGCAGGTGAAGAAGTCGCTTGAAGTAGACGCTAGGCTCAGCCAGTGATTCCAACTCGATATCCGGAATATCTGGTGGCAGCGATGATTATCATCCTCGCTCCTGGGCCTAGCGTTCTCTTCGTTATCGCTCGCGCCATTGCCTGGGGTCGGACCACCTCAATCCTGACAGTCCTTGGAAATGTCAGCGGCTCCTTTGTTCTCTCCTCACTTGTTGCACTCGGTATCGGTCCCATCCTCTCCCGGTATGAAATCGCCTATATAGCCGTGCAGTGGGCAGGCGGTCTCTATCTCATCCATCTCGGTGTCGATGCAATTCGTAAGCGCGCAGTCCATGCCTCAGATATGACAAACCAAGGTCCCATCGGACCTACTCCCCTGCAATCGATTCGCGATGGTTTCTGGGTAGGAGTTCTCAACCCGAAGGCGATCGTCTTCTTTGCTGCAGTACTTCCGCAATTTGTTGATATTGACAGTGGGAATGTGACGCAGCAACTGCTCTTCCTCGGTCTCACCTTCTGTCTGCTCGCCTTCTTCTCTGATGG
>JBEEOC010000112.1:0-11190 GCA_041191845.1 Actinomycetota bacterium
CCGCAGTTCCATTTCTCATCGGTTTTCAGCCGAGTGACTCGATTGTGATTATCTCCGTTAAAGATGAAGCAATTGGCCTTGCGATGCGAATCGATATTCCGCAGCAGCTCGATAGCCAGGCAATTGAGTTGCTTGTCCACCACTTAGTCAGAGAGGAGGCAGATGCTGCTCTGCTAGTGGCATATATGCCAGATCATCGCGATGATGGAGATTCACTTCTGATTTCACTTGGCGCTGGAATACTTCAAGCAGGCGTTGATATTCAAGAGTCAATTGTGATTCGCTCAGGTCGCTATCGCTCCATTATCTGTCGTGATGAAGAGTGTTGCCCAGATGGCGGAATCTCATTACCTGCAATAGAGGACTCGGAGATAGCAGCAGAGCATGTGGTGGCGGGTATTCCGATGCCTTATAACGATATCTCTGAGTTAATTGAGACGCTCGCACCAGAGCCTTCATCACTTGATCCTGATTGGCTACATCTTGTGAAGAACTTCGCCTTTGATGAAGAAGCCGTTGATGTGGGGGCGCTACGTCGCGATGGGGTTGAGACGATGGATCTCTTAACTGATCACTATCGCTATGGAAGAGGCGCATCGGATCGGGTCTTGGTGGCGCGAATGATTGGGCGGATGAGCGATGTGCAGGTGCGGGACTACGCACTCGGCATTCACGACGAAGATACCTTTGATCTCTACCTAACGATGTGGCGAGAGTTACTGCGCCTTGCGCCACCTGGCTTTGTTGCACCGATAGCCTGCGTCGTCGCTGCGATGGCCTATGAAAGTGGTGATGGAGCGCTGGCACAGAAGGCGCTCGATCGCGCAATTGACGATGGCGAGAACTATCCACTTGCCGCATTGCTTCGCCGAGTCTTCAACGCTGGCTGGCCGCCGCAATCCTTTGCGCAGATGCGGGGCGAGCTTCACCCCAAGGTGGTCGCTGCCATCTTCGAAGATCTCTGAGGTTGCCCTCATGGAGAGGGCGAAAGTTAGGCGATAGTGGTGGGGGCCCTTGATGGGTTAGAATCAGTGCAGGTCATGAGTTTCGACATCAAGCCCCGGCTAGTCGAGCGGCAACCCTCCACCGCGGTGGGGTGCTCCGGGTGACGACCAGGTAGGTGCTGATGGCATCTGCAAGTGCGTGAAGGAAGTTGTCATGAGTAGAACCCCCAATCACAGCGTGACTGGCGCCTGGCTAGAGGGCGATGATCCAGGTGAGCGCCAATTTATCAAGATTGGCTATCTCCTTCTGGAAAATGGTGAGGTCCTTCCCGATATCACTATCGCCTATCAAACATGGGGCAAGCTCAACGCCAATAAAGATAATGCGATTTTGATCAACCATGCGATGACTGGATGGTCAGATGTTCCAGCATGGTGGCCGCAGATGGTTGGACCTGGTCTTCCCTTTGATACCGATAAATACTTTATCGTCTGCCCAAATGTCATCGGTGGTTGTCAGGGATCAACTGGCCCATCGAGTATTGCTCCAGATGGAAAGCGTTATGGTTCACGTTTTCCGATTATCAGTATTCGTGACATGGTCAATGCAGAAGTTGCATTTAGTGATGCGCTAGGAATTGAAAAGTATCTCCTGGCAGTAGGTCCATCGCTCGGTGGAATGCGATCGCTGGAGTGGTCGATTCAATTACCAGATCGCGTTGGGGCAATCTGCACCATCGGCTCATCTGCTGTGGCAACGGGCGATCAAATTGGAACAGCATCGATTCAGATTCGAGCAATTAAATCTGATCCCCACTTCAATAAAGGTGATTACTACGAGCAAGAACGAGGTCCAGTTGAGGGGATGGGAATTGCGCGAAGAATCGCCCATCTGACCTATCGCACCGAATCTGAGATGGATGTCCGCTTTGGTCGCCAGCTCCAGGGAGATGAGACAGGGCGATATGCCGTTGAGTCATACCTCGACCATCAGGCGGCAAAGCTTGCCAAGCGATTTGATGCCAATACCTATATCGCCCTGACCGATGCGATGAACTCCCATGATGTGGGGCGTGAGCGTGGGGGAGTCGTGGAGGCGCTCCAATCCATCTCCGTGCCGGTGGTGGTGGTCTCAATCGATACCGATCGCCTCTTTCCACCTCGCCTCCAGGCTGAAATCGCCGATCTCGTCCCCACAGCTGAGCCTTTAATCTCCATTAACTCTGATTTTGGCCACGATGGCTTCCTCGTTGAGGCTGAATCTGTGGGGGCGGCAATCCGCCACGCCCTGGCTATCGCGCAAAAACCACGCTGAAAAGCGATTTTCCTCTGGGTATAATATGCCTATCACTTCGAGCAGTTCGAGATAGAAAGTCTCGAGATTAGTTCGAAAAAACCAAAGGACAATTGTGGCTGTATTTAGTGCGCTCAAAAACAAGGCAAAGGCGAAGAAGGCCGTAGCTAAGAAGGCAACTCCAGCAAAGAAGGCTGCACCGGCTAAGAAAGCGGTAGCGAAGAAAGCTGTGGCGAAGAAGGCAGCGCCAGTTAAGAAGGTCGCCGCGAAGAAGGCGGTTGCTAAGAAAGCAACTCCAGCGAAGAAGGTTGCGCCAGTTAAGAAGGTCGCCGCAAAGCCTGCAAAAGTTGAGTTGAAGAAAGATCTCTCCGCCAAGGAAGTTCAGCAGTTGGTAGATCTTAAGCATGCAGTCGAGCGCCAGAGGGAGCTCCTTGCCACTCTTGAAGCTGCCGGCATCACCAACATAAATAAGATAGTAAAGAAAGAGTTCCAGCCTCTCGTCCTTGAGGCACGTGCGCTCGCTCTCTCAATCCCACTCGATACCGAGAAGGCTCGCAAGGCAGGTCTTGGTGGTCCCAACCGTATTCTCTCCAAGGCACAACTTGCTCTTATCACACCTGCGCCAGAGCCAGTCAAGGAAGATGCTGCGCCATCTAGCAAAGTTGAGAAGGCGGTCGTCCTTGATGAAGATGGCAATGAAATTGTTGTTGAAGAAGTTGAATTAGAAGATGTTGACACTCTCATTGCAGAAGCTGCAGAGATCATCGATGCTGAAGGTGAAGGCGCCAAGACTCGTGTCGTTGATGTAACCGAAGAGACAAGTAAGTTTGAAGAGGGTTCATTCCTCTTGCTCGACTCTGAATCAGATGATGATGAAGAGGATAAGAACGAGCGCGAGAAGCATAAGAAAGACCTCAAGAATATCCATATGATTATTGAGGCAATTAATGCGAAGAACCAGGGTCGTGAAGTTGCTGCAAAGCACAATATCGATCAGGCTGAAGCGAAGGCTCTTACCTTTAAGCAGATTCAGCAGATGTTTGCGATGAATACCTTCACTGATAAGTCAGCCAAGCTCATTACAGAGGCGGTCAATCAGGGATACCTTAAGAATCTCGAAGATCTCCAATACTTCTTTGCAGAGCAAGAGCGTTTCGTCCAGACAGAGATCAAGCGCCTCCCACCAGAGCAGACAGTTCTCACCGCTGGTGCAACAGCAGACCCAGTTAAGGATTACCTCAAGCAGATCGGTCGCGTTGCGCTCCTTAATGCAGAGCTGGAAGTGGAGCTTGCAACTCGTGTTGAGGCAGGTCTCTTTGCAGAAGAGAAGCTTGCGACAGAGAAGAAGCTCGATAAGAAGCTCAAGCGTGAGCTTGAGTGGATTGTGGAAGATGGAAAGCGAGCAAAGAACCACCTCCTTGAGGCAAACCTTCGCCTCGTGGTCTCACTTGCAAAGCGCTATACCGGTCGTGGAATGTTGTTCTTGGATCTGATCCAAGAAGGAAACCTCGGTCTTATCCGCGCAGTTGAGAAGTTCGACTACACCAAGGGTTATAAGTTCTCTACCTATGCAACATGGTGGATTCGTCAGGCGATTACTCGTGCGATGGCAGATCAGGCTCGCACGATCCGTATCCCGGTTCACATGGTTGAAGTTATTAACAAGTTGGCACGTGTTCAGCGCCAGATGCTCCAAGATCTAGGACGCGAACCGACCCCAGAGGAGCTCGCAAAAGAGCTCGATATGACGCCAGAGAAGGTTGTTGAAGTTCAGAAGTATGGTCGCGAACCAATCTCGCTCCACACACCACTGGGTGAAGAGGGAGATTCTGAATTTGGAGATCTCATCGAAGACTCTGAGGCGATCAAGCCAGAAGAGTCAGTGACCTTCACCATCTTGCAGGAGCAGTTGATGCAGGTCCTTGGTGGCCTCACAAGCCGTGAAGCGGATGTGATTAAGGCGCGTTATGGTCTTACCGATGGTCAGCCAAAGACCCTTGATGAGATTGGAAAGGTTCATGGCGTTACCCGTGAACGTATTCGCCAGATTGAGTCAAAGACAATGTCAAAGCTGCGCCACCCATCTCGCTCACAGGCACTTCGCGACTACCTCGACTAAACCCAACGGCAGATAAATGACCGATAACGTCAAGGCATTTGTTAATCCTAAGAGCGGATCTATTCGCATCACAGGAACGGTCGACTTTGTCGATGCTGAAGGAAATGTCACTAGCACCGTTGAGAACCCAAAGTTCTGCGGTTGTGGTCTCTCGAAGGAGAAGCCGTTCTGCGACGGGTCGCATAAAGCAATAACTCAGAAAGAGTAAGAGATGCGAAAGAGAATCACCTTAGGGTTGCTTCTTGCATTTCTTTTATCCTCGCTCTCTTCTGCACCAGCCAATGCCGCCCCTCTCTATACATTTACTAATGCCTCATCTACCGGCATTAATGGACCAACTCAGGCGCAGGTGACTTCTGCGTATACCGGAACACCGCTTGCTGGTTTAGTGACGATCAATACTCGCGGAATTCAAGAATGGACAGTTCCTGCAACAGGTGAATATTGGCTTGAGTTCGCGGGCGCCTCCGGTGGTTACACACCTAATGCATTAGGCGGAAAAGGCCGCTCAATAAAAGTAAAAATCAATCTCACTGCAGGCCACCTCCTTAGAATTTTGGTTGGTCAGGAAGGAGGACGTCAAGAGTTTACAACTGGCTATGCCGGCGGCGGCGGTGGTGGAACCTATATTTACAATTCGAGCACCTCCGCTTATTTGGGCGTAGCCGGTGGTGGTGGTGGTGCAGCACAAGGAAACTCGTCTTATGTTTCCACGCAACCAGGTGTTGATGCATCTGCTTACAACAGCACGGCTGGAGCATCTGGCACTGGTTATAGCGGCTCCTATGGAAGCCCAGGTGCTGGAGGTACAAATGGCTCAGCGGGAGTTGCAGATGGTGGAGCCGCTGGTGCTGGCATTAATGCAAATGGAGGCAATGGTGGGTATGGAGGATTTGGCGGTACTCGCTTTCTTGCAGGGGGTGCTGGTGGTTCTAATGGAAAAAGTGGAAGTGTTATACCAACCCTAGAAGTTCCAGGTGGATTTGGCGGTGGTGCTGGATCCTCCATTTATAACCCGTATGAGGCAATTGGTGGTGGTGGCGGCGGATATTCAGGAGGTGGGTCTGGAGCAACTCGTATTGGAGCAGGTGGAGGCGGAGGAAACTTCTTCACTGGCACCTATGTGAGTAATGGATTAAACACAGGCCATGGTTTTGTGAAGATTCAATTAGCCGTTCCTCCAACCGTTGAGCTCTCACTCTCTGCAGGGTCTTCTACTGCCTCAAAGGGAGTAAATACAACAATTTCAGCGGTAATTGATGATGCAGGTCTGGTGACCTTCTTTGCCGATAATCGTCAGATTCCTGGATGCCGAAGGATCTCGGCTTCAGTAGGAACGGTGAATTGCACCTGGAAACCTGCTGTACAGAAGGTTGTTATCTTGCGGGCAGATCTTTCGCAGAATGGAAGCGTGGTTGCGACTAAATCACTGATCGTGAAGGTGCAGCGGCGAACGACTCTGAGGTAGGAAAACATTTGTTTGAAACAAAAGAAGAAGCGCCGCTCACGGTTGGTGAGCGGCGCTTCTTCTTTAAATCTATTTCTTACTTAGTCTCGACCAAACGATCTGTCTCATCTTGGATCTTGACTGCAACCTGTGAGAGCTTCTCGGCATACTCCTTGCCATGGTGAGCGCAGAACATCAGCTCTCCACCTGTGGCTAGAACAGCGCGGACATATGCTTGTGCGCCGCAACGATCACAGCGGTCTAGGGCATTGAGGGGTGTGGATTCGAGTAGTACTTGCTCGGTCATCGCTCTCTCCGTTCAGTCGTTCCCTTGGTATCTCTTTGATAAGAGAATCAGAGGGTAGTAAGACCCTCTGACATAGGAACATCATGCCAGTTCCTTTTATTCCCCGCCCGCTTAAATTCCTTAAAATCTCATGTATTTACCGCCTTCAATCACTATATGAGACGTCTCACGGCGCGCTTAAGTGATTGCAAATGGTTCGCGGGCTAATCTTGCCCACCGTGACTGCTAATGATGAGTTGAATTTTGACGCTCCAGCTGAAGAGAAGAATAGCTATACCGCAAAGGATCTAGCGGTCCTTGAGGGGCTCGATGCTGTTCGTAAGCGCCCTGGTATGTATATCGGCTCGACCGACTCTCGCGGCCTCATGCACTGCCTCTGGGAGATTATCGATAACGCAGTCGACGAATCCCTTGCTGGCCATTGCAAGAAGATTGAGATCAACCTTGAAGCCGATGGCTCAGTTGAGGTCCATGATGATGGTCGCGGTATTCCCGTTGATAAGGAGCCGAAGACCGGCCTTACTGGCGTTGAAGTTGTCATGACCAAGCTCCATGCCGGTGGCAAGTTCGGCGGTGGATCTTATGCAGCATCTGGCGGTCTCCACGGCGTGGGTGCATCTGTTGTGAACGCGCTTGCAGAACGCCTCGATGTTGAGGTTGATCGCAACGGCAAGATTTACTGGATGTCATTTAAGCGCGGAGTTCCTGGAATCTTCGATGGCGATGGACCAAAGGCAGAGTTTACGGAGCAATCAGGTCTTCGCATTATTGGAAAGATTTCATCGAAGGTCACTGGTACTCGTGTGAAGTGGTGGTCTGACCGTCAGATCTTCCTCAAGGATGCCTCTCTTGATATTGAAGATATCTATGCTCGTGCACGCCAGACCTCTTTTCTAGTCCCAGGTCTCTCATTAACTGTTAACGACAACCGGACAAAAGAGAAGACGACTCAGACTTTCTATCACAAAGGTGGAATCTCTGAGTACTGTGATTTCCTCCAGCCAGATCAACCTGTTGGCGATGTCATTCGCATCTATGGAACTGGCCATTATCAAGAGACTGTTCCAGTTCTCGACGATAAGGGACATATGGTCTCTACCGAGGTAGAGCGCGATATGGAAGTTGATATCGCAATGAAGTGGGGAACTGGCTTTGATTCTACGATCCGTTCCTTCGTCAACATCATTGCAACTCCTAAGGGTGGAACACACCTTCAGGGATTTGAACGCGCCATCACTAAAACATTTAATGAGGCGATGCGCAGCGCTGGTATCTTGAAGAAGAATGAGGCAGATGTCATCAAAGATGACGTGATGGAGGGTATTACAGCTGTTGTGACAGTCCGTATGTCTGAGCCTCAATTCGAAGGCCAGACCAAGGAGGTCCTTGGAACCGCTGCTGCTACCAAGATTGTCAGCCAAGTTGTTGCCGATAAGTTGAAGGAGTTCTTCGCCACAACCCGTCGCATCGATAAGGCCAATGGCAAGTTGATTATGGAGAAGGTCGCTGGCGCATCCCGCACGCGCATTAGCGCCCGCGCCCATAAGGATCTGCAGCGCCGAAAGAACGCGCTTGAGTCATCATCGCTTCCAACGAAGCTCTCTGATTGCAGATCAGAGGATGTCACTCGCACCGAGCTCTTTATCGTTGAGGGAGATTCCGCCCTCGGCACCACAAAGGCTGCTCGTAACTCTGAGTTCCAGGCGATCCTTCCTATCCGCGGAAAGATTTTGAATGTGCAGAAGGCATCGCTTTCACAGATGCTCGATGACAAGGAATGTGGTTCGATTATTCAGGTAATCGGTGCAGGCTCTGGAAAATCATTTGAACTCGATGATGCTCGCTATGGTCGCGTGATCTTGATGTCCGATGCTGATGTTGATGGCGCCCATATCCGCTGCCTCCTTCTTACCTTGATGTATCGCTATATGCGTCCACTCATTGATGCTGGTCGAGTCTTTGCTGCTATTCCACCTCTTCACCGCATTGAAGTGATGGGCGGCGGCGGAAAGAAGGGAACCTTCCTCTATACATACTCAGATGATGAGATGAAGAAGGTAACTGCAGAGCTCTCCAAGCAGGGCAAGCGTTGGAAAGAACCTATTCAGCGCTACAAGGGCCTTGGTGAGATGGATGCAGATCAGCTCCGTGAGACCACCATGGATCCTGATGTCCGCACGCTACGTCGCATCACAGTCAAGGATGCAGCAGCAGCGGAGGCGATGTTTGAACTCCTTATGGGTTCAGATGTTGCACCACGTAAGGAATTTATCGCCAATGCTGAGATTGATAGAGATTCAATCGACGCTTAAGAGCGTTTAAAACCAGTGGGGCACCGAGGGTTGGTGCCCTTTACTGTTTTCTTCACCTTGCCCTTAACGCAACTAATGCTCTTGAGGGAGTTGGCCTTCTTTGTTGCTGTGGGGGTTGGAGTTGGCGTTGGCGTTGGAGTGATCTTCTTCTCCTGTAAGAATTTCACGCTCAATTGAGGGGTTGAGTAATGGAAGCCTGAGGCGTTGAGGGTGAGCATTCCGGTATTGGGATTCTCATTAATCACAGTGGTGACCAGGTTTGGGCTGCCATCTTCTGATGCGATCTCAACTCGGGCAGAGATTGGCGCTGAACTAAATCCATAGATGCACCGCGCAACATCTGATCTCATCGAGAGGACATACTGGCCGGTGAGGAGCTTGCCCTCGGTGTCGTAGTGAGGTGCTCCAACGGTGTAGTCGAGAGTTTCGCGCTCAACGTTCCAGCTCGGTGCGCCTGAGCTAAAGACAGCTGCATTACTTGAGACTATTCCGGCAAATTTATTCTTGGCACATTCGCGCATCTTCTGTGATGGCTCATCGGTGATAGCCCGGACATTCCATGCAGTCTTCATTGCATAAGGCTTATCCTGCAAGAAAGGGATCCAATCTTGGAACTCTTTAATCGCTCGAGTGCCGGCAGAGCCTGCTCCGACCTTAAGGATTCGAGTATCTAAGTTCTTGGTAGTAAAACCATCCATGGAGCGAGTTGTGCCACCAGTGCCGGATGGGTATTTAGCTTTCATCCACTCAGGAGTATCGGACCACTTGATATAGCCACCAACTTCAGGAACACGCATCGCTTTGGCTGAGATAGTGACTACGCTTGCGCCATTTGCCTTCTCAATAAAGGAGATGGAAGGGTCAACTACGCGACCATTAAGCCATGGTGAGATCGGACGTTCAAAGCGCATCGTGATGGAGTAGGTGACATCGAGCGGGAAGGAGCGCTTCTGTGCACAGGTCGTTGTGTCATTCATAAAGCACCCGGCATCTTTAGCAAGTCCACCGCCTACTCCAACGCCTCCAGTGCCACGGGGGACAAGTTTCATCTTGGGGTCTTGATAATTACCTTGAATCTCTTTCACCGGCTGAAGATGGACGAAGAGCTGGCCGAAGAATTTATTCCAATCATTGATTTGAGTTGAAAGGCTAGGAATCGGCATGCCACCTTTAACACCGGCAAGGAGAAGATACTCATCGCTGATATTTGTATTGGTGCCGGTTAAGGTCCAGGTGCTGGCTTGGCCACCATCTGGAATTCCAAGAAGTGGATCTCCCTTAAATTCTCCCTGCGGATTCCAGAGCCGTTTCACCGCACCTGTGATTTGAGTGCCATTGGCAAGGGTGGCATTGACTGATTCAACGCAATTGATTGTGATCAGATTTGTGCAAGGGGAGAAGATTGAGGTCACGCTGTAGTGGTAGTCCGGAATCTGGCAGTTTGGATCTGCGGCAGATTCACAGAGAACTGTTCGCCAAGAGTCGTAGTTATCCTCTGATTTAGCATTTCCAGCTTCGAGCAGGCTGGTGCCGAAGTAATCGGTCTCAATGAAGTCAACGCCGATCCACCCACCTGAGTTTGGGTGCTCCATCTCAACTAGTTCAGCCAGTTCATTGCCATGGGCAGGAGATGTTGCAATCAACATTCCAAAGCAGGTCAGGAGGGCGAGAAGTCTCTTCATAGTGGGTTAACCGTAGTAGGGGGCGCTATTTATGCGCGAGGGGAGATTAGTCAGAGATGGTCATGGTTAATCGATGGAGACGAGGTCGAAGTACTCGTCCTTCCAAATATCTTCATCGCCATCAGGTAAGAGAATTACCCGCTCTGGCTTGAGCGCTTGGACGGCGCCTTCATCGTGAGAGACCATGACTACCGAACCTTGATACTCAGAGAGGGCTCCGAGGATCTCTTCGCGTGATGCTGGATCAAGGTTATTCGTTGGCTCATCAAGGAGGAGAACATTTGCGCCTGAGACCACAATGGTGGCTAGTGCGAGGCGGGTTCGTTCACCGCCAGAGAGAACCTTGACGGGTTTATGAACATCATCGCCGGCAAAGAGGAATGATCCAAGGACATTGCGAGCTTCAGGCTCGCGGATATCTGAGGTTGCAGACATCATGTTCTCGAGGATGGTTCGTTCAAAGTCGAGCGATTCATGCTCCTGGGCGTAGTAGCCAATCTTGAGGCCATGGCCATGTTCAACCTTGCCGGTATCTGATTCAAGTTCACCAGCCAAGATGCGAAGCAGCGTTGTCTTTCCAGCTCCATTGAGTCCAAGGATGACAACGCGAGAGCCCTTATCGATAACACATGAGACATCGGTAAAGATTTCTAGAGAGCCATAGTTCTTGGAGAGCTCCTCTCCTGAGAGTGGAGTCTTGCCACAGGGTGCTGGGGTTGGGAAACGAAGCTTTGCCACCTTATCGGCGACGCGAACATCTTCCAGAGATGATCGTAACTTCTCTGCTCGACGGAGCATTCCTTGAGCTGCAGTTGCCTTCGATGCCTTAGCGCGCATCTTCTCACCCTGCTTCTGCAAAATCTCAGCGCGCTTTTCAGCGTTAGCGCGCTCTTTCTTACGGCGGTGCTCATCTGCTTCTCGCTGAATCAGATACTGCTTCCACCCCATGTTATAGACATCGATCACATTACGGTTGGCATCGATATAGAAGACTTTATTGACGACAGTTTCGATGAGATTAACATCGTGAGAGATGATGACAAGGCCACCGGCATAGTTGGTGAGGTAGTTGCGCAGCCAAATAA
>JBEEOC010000113.1:0-10692 GCA_041191845.1 Actinomycetota bacterium
ACCGATGGATCGTTGATTGCATTTAATTGCGAGAAACGCCTCTGCGTTGCCGATGTCAGTAAATCAACACCAAAGCTCTCTTATGTTGCGCCAAGCGAAAACCCAGATGGAATGAGCTCCACCTGGGTTGTCGTAAATCGTGTGAAGTATCTCGTGGCTGGTGTTAACGGCCAACTATCGATGCTTCGTCCGTAGCAACTATTACTTAGCGTTACGGCGCTGAATACGTGTCTTCTTCAGAAGCTTCTTATGCTTCTTCTTAGCCATACGCTTGCGACGCTTCTTGATAACGGAACCCATAAGTCACGCTCTTCCTAGTAGTAGTGCTGGTGTAAATCGATGGCAAAGGTTACCGCGATACGAGGGTAAAAATCGAAACGGTCCCATCGGCTGCGCTTGCTAGGCCAATGACGCCTCTCTCCTTTGAATAATGGAGCGATATCGGGGTCACAAGCCCTGGAAGGGCCGTTGCCGCCTTCATTACGCCCTTACTGTCGAAGGTGATCACTAGTAGTGATGGCGCAGTCGGTCTCCATCCTGTAACCCCGGTGATGGCTGAGCGACTAGTGAAGGCAAGATAAGAGTTGCCATTCGCTGTCAAGGTCGTCGATGCACCAGCACTTGGAAGGCGCATCGTCCAGATAGGCGCAAAAGTCGATGAGAACTTTGTTACGGCGCTCTCCACAACCTTTCCGGTGATGACCGGCCCGGAGAGAAGATTCACTGAATCACCAGACACCCAACTTCGCGATGCACGTTGTGCTGAACTGCGAACGAGAGAGGTGATCGCACCGCTCTTAGAAACCTTAATAAGGATGCCATCGCGAATACCGGCTACTTTCTTGCCAGCAAGAGTCTCTGAGCTTGAGCCAAAGATTGATGTGCTGCCATCGGAGTTTCGAGCAACAGCATTCAATTCGGTTTTATTTGTTCCGATAGAAATTAATTTTCCGTAAGCACCTGAAGTCGTTGCGGTCAGGAGAAATGGCTTGCCTGCCAATGATCCGATAAGTGAGATGCCTGAATTTGTGGCAGAGATTGCGGTGAGAAGTGGGAGCGAGACTTGTGGTGAGAGATAAGAACCGAGTAATTCACCAGTCGGTGAAATCTTCCAGAGCGCGATGTTATTCATATCTGCGCGCAACTTTGTATCAGCATCAATCTTCACTGAATCTGGGTTATCAATTCCGGTAAGCGGTGTTTGGGTCTCGAGTGGAAGAGCAACTGCAGCGCTGCCGGCGAGCCAGATATTTCCTTGTGGATCCAAGGTGGCTGCAGTAGCGACCTCATCAACACCTGAATCAATAGTGCGCTGCCATGCCTGGGTGCCAGTCAGATCTAAAGCTACAAGCGAGATATCTGAGCTCTTTGTGGTGGGGTTAGAGATATAGATCGAGTTTCGCCCAGATTGCACGAGCAATTCACTTCCGGCAGGTGGTGTAAATATGGATCCCAGTTGTACCGGAATAGATTTAGGGGCGCCTTCTGCTGCTGGAGCCAGAAGAGTGAGAAGAGCTCCGACAATCAGGTATTTCTTCAGCTTCATCTCACGCCAATTCTTGTGATCGCTTAGCAGCAGCTGCCATCGCATTCTGAACCATCGCACCAAGACCTGCTGAATTAAATGATGCAAGTGCAGCAGCTGTTGTCCCATTAGGGCTTGTTACCTTTTCGCGGAGTGTCGTTGGTGAATCACCAGATTCATCAAGGAGAGCCGCAGCGCCAACAATCGTCTGGATTGTGAGCACAGTGGCATCTTCCCTTGATAGTCCCAGGGAGATAGCGCCCTCAACCATCGCCTCAACAAATGCAAAGAAATATGCCGGCCCGGAACCGCTGGTTGCAGTGACAGAATCTTGGAGCGCCTCTGGCACCTCAATCGCCTTACCGGTTGCTACGAGAAAGTGAGATACAAATTCGCGATGCTCAGGTGTTACCCCCTCACCGAGCGAATAACCAGAAGCCCCCTTGCCGATGAGAGCAGGCGTGTTTGGCATGACTCGAACTACTGGATTCTTCTTACCAAGTCCTTGTGAGATAGAGGCAATCGTCTTTCCAGCAGCAAATGAGATGACGAGTGCGCTCTCTGAGATGGAAGGTGCGAGATCTGCAAGGGTTGTAGCCATATCTTGCGGCTTCACAACAAGCAAAATGATTGATGAATGTGCGCCAAGGTCGGCGAGCTCTTGTTGTGAGATGCCATAACGAGCCGTTAGCTCTTGGGCGCGCTCACTTCGTTTCTCTGCAAATGTAATGTCACGTGGAGAGACTCCGCTTCGAATGAGGGCAGCGATCAACGCTTCACCCATCACCCCTGCGCCGATTACTCCAATGTGATTAGCCATGGCGTAAGAGTACGCGTAGGCTCTCCCACTATGTCAGAGGTTAAAGCAGGTTTCGCACGTGACTGGATTGAGTTCTCCGACCCAGATTCACCGGAGGAAATTTATAAGTGTGACCTGACCTGGCTCACATCCAATTGGAGTTGCATCTACGGCGATGGCTGTAAAGGTGTCTTTGCAGATCGCCCTAACGATGGTTGCTGCACCGAAGGTGCGATGTATTCCGATGCCGCAGATGAAGAGCGCACATTACGAGCTGCTGAATTTCTCACTCCAGATATGTGGCAGTTCTATAACGAAGCACGCCCCAAGAAGCCGGGCGGCAAGTTAAGAATTACCGATACCGATGAAGATGATGAGCGCAAGACTCGCACTGTCGATGGCGCCTGCATCTTCCTCAACCGTAAGGGTCATGAAGCTGAAGGATTTACCGGATCATTTGGTTGCGTTCTCCACCACTTAGCCGAGAAGCGCAATATGCACTTTGTCGATACCAAGCCTGATGTCTGCTGGCAGCTTCCATTGCGTCGCAGTTATGAGACTCGCGAAGTTGGCGAACGTGAATACTCGATTATCGTCATCGGTGAATACGAACGCCTTGCTTGGGGAGATGGCGGAGATGATTTTGATTGGTACTGCACCAGCAATACCGAAGCGCATGTTGGAAAAGAGCCGGTCTATCTCTCCAATAAGGCAGAGCTTGAAAAGTTGATGGGTGAGCGCGCCTATGCGATTCTCGCTGAGCATTGCGAGCGACGGATGGCCGGTATTCGTGATGCACAGGCTAAATCCCTTCCACTCTATGTAATTCAGCACCCTGCGACTGTCAGCGCCTCCAAGTAACCTAAGGCCATGGCCAAGGTAGAGAAAGATCCATTCCGCTGCGTTGAATGTGGATGGACATCCCAGAAATGGGTTGGACGTTGTGGCGAGTGCCAAGCATGGGGAACTGTCGAAGAGATCGGCGCTCCTAAAAAGCTCTCACTCCAAGCAGGTCCAATCTCTGCAAAGGCAACTGCCATTGGCGATGTTGATCTCTCTGCAGCGCATGCAAAGCCAACAGGTGTCAGTGAATTAGATCGCGTCCTTGGCGGTGGATTAGTTCCAGGCGCCGCAATCCTGCTTGCAGGTGAACCAGGTGTTGGTAAATCAACTCTCCTTCTCAGTGTTGCCGCAGAGAGTGCGAAGAAATCGATACCTGTTCTCTATGTCAGCGGTGAGGAATCTGCCTCTCAAGTAAGGCTCCGTGCCGAGCGAATCAAGGCGATTGATCCACAGCTCTTCCTTGCATCAGAGACAGATCTTGGAGCTGTTATCTCCCATATAGATACCGTAAAGCCACAACTTCTCATTATCGACTCGATTCAAACTATCGGCTCATCTGGTGTTGATGGCGCCCCAGGTGGAGTTACACAGGTGCGTGAGGTTGCAGGTGCACTTATTCGTATCTGTAAAGATCGAGATATAACTCTCCTTCTCGTGGGCCATGTCACTAAGGATGGTTCGATTGCTGGACCACGCCTTCTTGAACATATCGTCGATGTTGTTCTTCAATTTGAAGGCGAGCGTCACTCTCGCCTTCGTTTAATTCGCGCGATAAAGAATCGTTTTGGGGCAAGCGACGAAGTTGGGTGCTTTGACTTGAGCGATACTGGAATTGAAAGCGTTCTCGATCCCACCGGTCTCTTCACATCACGCCATGCAGAGCCAGTACCTGGCACCTGTGTCACGGTGACACTGGAAGGTCGTCGACCACTCCTTGCTGAGATTCAAGCTCTGGTGAGCGCAGGGCGTGAGAATGATTTTGGAAATGCCAGGCGCGTAGTCAGCGGGCTCGATTCTGCCCGCACATCAATGACTTTAGCGGTCCTTGAACTTCGAGCACATGTTCGCGTTGGCGGTAGAGATGTCTATGCCGCAACTGTCGGAGGAATGAAGATGACAGAGCCTGCTGCTGATCTCGCACTCGCTCTCGCTGTTGCATCTGCTGCAAAGGGATTGGCGCTTCCATCAGATCTCGTCGCAATCGGCGAAGTGGGCTTGGCTGGTGAGATTCGCAAGGTCAGTGGGGTTGGTCGTCGTCTGGCAGAAGCTCATCGCCTAGGTTTTAAGAGAGCTCTTGTTCCTACCGGAAGCGATGTGACAATTACCGGTATGGAGATTGTTGAAGTCTCTCGACTTGATCAAGCTATCGCACGAGTAAAGATCAACGCTGACTAATGCACGATAATTCTTTTTATGAAAAGGCGATCATCGCTTGGTTTAAAAAGAATAAGCGAGATCTTCCTTGGCGCAAGAGCGATGCCTGGGGAGTATTAGTCTCAGAAATCATGTTGCAGCAGACTCCGGTTCAACGTGTTCTTCCTATCTACAACGAGTGGATGAAGCGATGGCCGACTCCAGCGCATCTGGCTAAAGCCACGCCAGCAGAAGTCATCACCGCCTGGGGGCGACTTGGATATCCACGGAGAGCGTTGCGTCTGCATGAATGTGCAAAGGTAATCACCGCTGAATTAAAGGGCGTTATTCCTGAAAGTGAAGTGGAGCTTCGCAAGCTTCCGGGTGTTGGTGAATACACCGCCGCTGCAATTGTTGCCTTTGCATTTCAGGGGCGCTCTCTCGTTCTTGATATCAATATTAGAAGGCTCTTCTCGCGCCTCTATCAGGGAATCGATTCACCGACGGCAGCGCCAACAAAGGTTGAGCGCGTTGAATATGCTCAATACATCCCTGATAAGAACGCCCACCTCTGGGCCGCTGCAACGATGGAGCTGGGAGCTCTCATCTGCACGGCGAAGAACCCGCTCTGTGGCAGATGCCCCGTTGCCGATAATTGTCAGTGGCGCAGCCTCGATTACCCCTCATCTGAGCGGGTCAAGCGGAGCCAGAGTTGGCATGGCACCGATCGCCAATGCCGGGGAACGATTGTTCAAGCACTACGCGAGAATTCAACGCTGAGTAAGCGGGAGTTGCTGCTGCTCTGGGATGTTCCAGCTCAGGTCGAGAAGGCGATTCTCACTCTGCTCGATGATGGATTGATTGAGGAGCGTGGAAAGAGCAGTTACTCACTCCCCCGCTAAGGTTATGGGGTGGAGATCTATCTCATCGCAGCAATTGCGATTATTGCCCTCAATGCACTTCCTGCATTCGCTCCACCAACATGGATGGCGCTTGTCTTCTTTCTCATTAACTATGAGACCAATCCAGTTGCCCTAGTTGTTGTTGGAGTCGTGAGTGCCACGGCAGGTAGATTTTTTCTTGCTTGGTATTTCCGGAAATTTGCACACCTAGTCCCAACGAAGTTCTCGAAAAATATGGAATATGCCGGGCACTACTTCACTGATCACTCAACAAAACGATATGCCCTCTTCGCACTCTTCTTCTTCTCACCATTATCGTCAGCTCAACTCTTTGAAGCTGCAGGATTGATGAAGACAATTAAGTTAAAGCCTCTCCTACTTGCCTTTGCGGCAGGACGGACGGTTACATATTCAACCTATGTGACAGGAGCTGCTGTGCTGGCGGCAACAAATTTCGGTGAAGTCCTAGTCAGCCAACTTAAATCACCATGGGCAATCGCCCTGCAGATTGCAATGATTGCAGGGCTAATCGCCTTAGGTTCTATCGATTGGAAGAAGCGCTTACGCCACTAAGCAGTTGGCGCTTGAGCGAGATCTTCTGGTGAATCAGGGGTCAAAGCCTTAGGAGCACCCTTAAAGGTGAACTTGGCATCGATTTCTTCTCCCTCAACATCGACCACAACAATCTCACCGGCCTTGAGCTCACCAAAGAGAATCCGCTCAGAGAGAGCATCTTCAATCTCGCGCTGAATCACGCGACGCAGTGGACGAGCACCGAGGAGTGGGTCATAACCACGGGCTGCAAGGAGATCCTTGGCTGCCTGTGTGAGTTCGATTCCCATGTCCTTAGCCTTGAGGCGATCATCGAGACTTGCCACCATAAGGTCAACAATCTGAATGATCTGCTCCTTATTGAGCTGGTGAAAGACGATGACATCATCGATACGGTTGAGGAACTCAGGGCGGAAGTGGCTCTTGAGCTCATCTGCGACCTTGCCCTTCATCCGCTCGTAGTTACCGAGATCATCTTCGACGTTAGAGAAACCGAGGCCGAGTGACTTAGAGATGTCACGAGTTCCAAGGTTTGTGGTCATGATGATGACTGTGTTCTTAAAGTCGACTGTGCGACCCTGAGAGTCGGTGAGGCGACCATCTTCAAGTACTTGGAGAAGTGAGTTGAAGATATCTGGGTGTGCCTTCTCGATCTCATCGAAGAGAACAACGGAGAATGGACGACGACGCACCTTCTCAGTGAGCTGTCCCCCTTCGTCATAACCGACATATCCTGGAGGAGCTCCAAAGAGGCGAGATGCTGTGTGGCGCTCTGAATACTCTGACATATCCAATTGGATAAGCGCTGACTCATCACCAAAGAGGAACGATGCAAGTGTGCGAGAGAGCTCTGTCTTACCAACACCTGAAGGACCAGCGAAGATAAATGAACCACCGGGACGCTTTGGATCCTTAAGTCCTGCGCGGGTACGACGAATAGCTTGTGAGAGAGCCTTAATCGCTTGATCTTGACCGATAACACGACGGTGGAGCTCATCTTCCATACGGAGAAGGCGAGCAGTCTCTTCCTCAGTCAACTTAAATACAGGGATTCCAGTTGAAGCAGAGAGGACTTGGGCGATGAGTTCTTCATCGACCTCAGTAACCTTATCGAGATCTGTTGCCTTCCAATTCTTCTCAGCCTCTGCCTTCTCTGCGATCAGAGTCTTCTCGGTATCGCGAAGAGCAGCTGCGCCTTCAAAGTCTTGAGCATCAATTGCAGACTCTTTCGCCTTACGTGCCTCTGCGATCTTTGTATCGAATTCACGGAGTTCAGCAGGAGCTGTCATGCGCTTAATGCGAAGACGTGAACCTGCCTCATCGATAAGGTCAATCGCTTTATCTGGAAGGAAGCGATCTGAGATATAACGGTCTGCAAGGTTGGCAGCAGCGGCGAGCGCACCATCGGTAATTGATACACGGTGGTGGGTCTCGTAGCGATCGCGAAGCCCCTTCAAAATCTCAATGGTGTGAGCAACAGATGGCTCTTTCACCTGGATAGGTTGAAAGCGACGCTCAAGAGCTGCATCCTTCTCAATATGCTTACGGTATTCATCGAGGGTTGTTGCGCCAATTGTCTGGAGCTCACCACGAGCAAGCATCGGCTTTAAGATGCTGGCAGCATCGATTGCACCTTCTGCCGCACCTGCGCCTACGAGAGTGTGAATCTCATCGATAAAGATGATGATGTCGCCACGAGTCTTAATCTCTTTGAGGACCTTCTTTAGGCGCTCTTCAAAATCACCACGGTAACGAGAACCAGCAACGAGTGCGCCGAGATCGAGTGAGTAGAGCTGCTTATCCTTAAGCGTCTCTGGCACATCATTCTTTGCAATCGCTTGTGCAAGACCTTCAACGACAGCGGTCTTTCCAACTCCAGGCTCTCCAATAAGAACTGGGTTGTTCTTTGTGCGGCGAGAGAGAACCTGCATCACACGCTCAATTTCATTATCGCGTCCGATTACTGGATCTAGCTTTCCTTCACGCGCTGCAACTGTGAGGTTGCGGCCAAATTGATCTAAGACAAGTGAGGTTGATGGAGTGCCCTCTGCAGGTCCACCTTGTGTCACAGCCTCCTTACCCTGATAACCAGAGAGGAGTTGAATTACTGTTGAGCGAACACGATTGAGATCTGCACCAAGCTTTACGAGAACCTGCGCTGCCACTCCTTCACCTTCACGAATAAGTCCAAGGAGGATGTGCTCTGTTCCGATGTAGTTATGTCCGAGCTGAAGCGCTTCACGGAGTGAGAGCTCAAGGACCTTCTTCGCACGTGGTGTAAATGGGATATGGCCGCTAGGTGCTTGCTGGCCTTGGCCGATGATCTCTTCCACCTGTGCACGAACTGCATCGAGTGAGATTCCAAGAGATTCCAGAGCCTTCGCTGCCACGCCCTCACCTTCATGGATGAGACCAAGGAGGATGTGCTCGGTACCGATGTAGTTGTGGTTGAGCATGCGTGCCTCTTCTTGAGCCAAGACAACGACTCGTCGGGCTCGATCGGTAAAGCGCTCAAACATCGGTTTCTCCTTCGTGAGATATGACCCCTGCTGTGGTCTCTGGCAAGCCTATCGCCAGCCTAGGAGGTGGCGCGAGGTGGGATTCCTACGGTGATAGAACCCCAAATATGGGGTCGATATTCCCAGCGATAGCCATATCTAAGGCCCTATCGGCCGGGCCAGGGGAGCTCTTAGAGAGTGAGCAACATACGGGTATTGCCGAGGGTATTTGGCTTCACCGACTCGAGATCCAAGAACTCGGCCACACCAGCATCGTAAGAGCGAAGGAGTTGGGTATAGACCTCTGGCTCCACTGGAGTTCCTTCAATCTCAACAAAGCCAATACTGCCAAAGAACTCTGTCTGGAAGGTAAGACAGAAGATTCTCTTTACTCCCACTTCACGCGCTCTGCGAATAATTTCATTGAGAATTAGATGACCGATTCCTTGCTTATGAAATTGTTGCGCAACAGCGACGGTGCGAACCTCTGCCAAGTCTTCCCACAATACGTGAAGGGCTCCGCATCCAACAATCACTCCATCTTTTTCAGCAACAACAAACTCTTGCACTGATTCATAAAGAGTTACTGTCTCTTTTGAAAGCATCTGACCAGGTGCGGCATAAGAATCAACGAGTTCTCGAATTGATTTCACATCGCTGGTGCGAGCTGCTCTAACAGTAATCATTAATCGACTTCTGGTTTGACCAATGGAAAGAGAATTGTTTCGCGGATACCAAGACCTGTCAGCGCCATGAGAAGTCGATCAACTCCCATTCCCATTCCACCCATCGGTGGCATACCAAACTCCATTGCACGTAAGAAATCTTCATCGACTTGCATCGCCTCAAGATCGCCCTTGGCTCCCAGTTGTGCCTGTTCGACCAAACGCTCGCGCTGAATTACAGGATCGATTAACTCTGAATACCCAGTGGCAAGTTCAAACCCATCAACATAGAGATCCCACTTCTCAACGACGCCCGGAATCTCGCGATGTGCGCGAACTAATGGTGAGGTGTCAACGGGATATCCCATTACAAAGGTCGGTTCAATCAATTGATCTGAGGCAACATGCTCAAAAATCTCTTCGGCGAGCTTTCCCGTAACCCACTTAGGATCAATCTTCATGCCAAGCTTTTCTGCATACTTCTTAAGGTCGGCATATGGGGTGAGGGCAGTTACAGTCTCACCAACGCCCTCAGAGATAGCGTCATATAAGGAGACTTCCTTCCATGTGCCACCGAGATCCTTTTGAGAACCATCTGCATGAGTCACAACATGTGAGCCAGAGACTGCCAAAGCAGCATTTTGAATCAGCGTGCGAGTGACATCTGCAATTGAGCGCCAGTCTCCATAAGACATATATGACTCCACCATCGCAAACTCAGGTGAGTGTGAAGAATCTGCACCTTCATTGCGGAAGTTTCGGTTGATCTCAAAGACTCTCTCAATTCCACCAACGACACATCGCTTAAGAAAAAGTTCTGGCGCAATACGCATATAGAGATCCATATCGTATGCGTTGGAGAATGTCTTAAATGGACGAGCTGCTGCTCCACCATGCATCACCTGAAGCATCGGTGTTTCAACTTCAATGAAGTCATATGAGTTAAAAGTTTCACGAAGTGAGCGCATCACCTGTGGTCGCATACGTGCAGTTGCACGAGCCTCGGGGCGGACAATCAAATCAACATAGCGCATACGAACACGAGTGTCTTCCGACATCGGCTTATGGTCATTCGGCAGCGGACGAAGAGACTTTGCCGCAAGAGTCCAAGAGTTTGCAAGAATTGAAAGCTCGCCACGCTTTGAGGTAATAATCTCACCGGTCATGCTGACGATGTCGCCGAGATCAATATCTGATTTCCAGGCATCAAGTGCTTCCTGCCCGACCTTATCGAGTGAGAGCATCGCTTGAAGCTCTGTTCCATCACCTTCGCGAAGTGTGGCAAAGCAGAGCTTTCCCGTGTCGCGCTTAAAGATAATGCGGCCAGTAAGTGACTCAATATCCCCCGTGGCAACATCGACCTCAAGGCCGACATACTTCTCGCGAATCTCTTTCAATGACTTAGTTCGCGCCACCGCTACTGGATATGGCTCCACCCCACGCTCGAGCAATCCAGCGCGCTTCTCACGTCGAATGCGGAGCTGTTCTGGAAGGTCATCTTCTACTGCAGGGGTGTTTTCATTGGTCATAGTGGGTGGAGTCTACCTTTAGAGAT
>JBEEOC010000114.1:0-3874 GCA_041191845.1 Actinomycetota bacterium
TGAACTGAGCCGACCTCGGGACCAAGGAAACGTCGGGCAAGTCCTTCAAATGCCTTTGCATCCCCAGTTGCTAGAAAGCGGTGTGAGGGAGCCTGAGTTGATGCGCCGCGAAGCATGGATCCTTCAACAAGTACCCGATAGAGATCCTTGGCAGTCTCTTCAGCGCTTGAAACTAAAGAGACACCATTTCCCATCACATAGGAGATAACACCAGTCAGAAGTGGATAGTGAGTACATCCAAGAACCAGGGTGTCTATATCTGCCTCAATCATTGGCGCGAGATACTCGCGAGCAACTTGAGTAATAGCCTCACCAGATGTTTCGCCTCGCTCAACAAATTCAACAAACTTAGGGCAGGCAACTGATGTAATTTTCAATTGTGGTGCTGCAGCAAAAGCATCGAGATAGGCCTGCGAATCAATCGTTGCACGTGTTCCAATTACTCCTACCTTGCCCGAACGAGTTGCGGCAACGGCTCTTCGAACAGCTGGCTGAATAACTTCAATGACTGGCACTGAGTAACGCTCACGTGCATCTCGCAACATTGCAGCGCTTGCAGTGTTGCAGGCAATCACAAGGGCTTTGACTCCTTGGTCGACGAGAAAATCGAGAGTTTCCAATGAGAAGTCGCGGACTTCGGCTAATGGGCGTGGGCCATATGGTCCACGTGCTGTGTCTCCGATATAGAGAATTGATTCGTTTGGGAGCTGATCAAGAATTGCTCGAGCGACCGTTAATCCACCAACGCCAGAATCAAAGATTCCAATAGGTGCATCGCTCATGCCCTAATCGTACGAGGTCGAACGGATAAAGTAAGAATTGACGGTGAAATTTATGCCCAGAGGGTGCCGTCGAGGCCCTCTGTTGCTTCATCGACATCATTGTTTCCGTATACGCCAGTCGATAAATACTTCCAACCACCATCGCAGACGATAAAGGCGATATCTGCATCTCGACCCTCACGCAGCGCTTCCTGGCCTAGTGCAATAGCTGCATGAAGAATCGCACCCGTTGAAATGCCGGCAAAGATACCTTCAACATGGAGAAGCTCACGAACGCGCTTTACTGAATCTTCTGCACCAACAGAGAATCGACGGGTCAAGACCGATGCATCGTAGAGTTCAGGGACAAAACCTTCGTCGATATTGCGCAACCCATAGACCAACTCACCATAGCGAGGCTCTGCAGCGATAATCTGAATATCTGGTTTGTGTTCTCGGAGGTATCGTCCTGCACCCATAAGAGTTCCGGTTGTGCCAAGGCCAGCAACAAAATGGGTCACGGTTGGAAGATCTGCAAGGATCTCAGGACCAGTGCCATTGTAATGAGCGAGTGAATTTGCTGGATTGCCGTATTGATATAGGAAAACATAATCAGGATTTTGAGCAGCAATTTCCTTTGCAACACGAACCGCTTCATTTGATCCACCTGCGGCCGGGGAAGAAATAATCTGTGCTCCCCACATCTCAAGCAGTTGGCGGCGCTCAGGGCTGGTGTTCTCTGGCATTACGCAAATCAATTTATATCCGCGAACCTTTGCCGCCATTGCAAGTGAGATTCCTGTGTTACCTGAAGTTGGTTCAAGGATTGTGGCTCCCGGCTTGAGCAGGCCGCTCTTCTCAGCTTCATCCACCATTGAAATTGCTGTTCTATCTTTGATAGAGCCTGTTGGATTTCGATCTTCCATCTTCGCCCAGAGACGTACATTTGGCGCAGGAGAAAGTCGTGGCAGACCAATTAGGGGTGTGTTGCCTACAGATGCTGCGAGGGATTCGTAGCGCGCCATTTTTAAATCGATTCCTTAAGTTTTTACTTAGAGAGAATCGATTGAGCCGCCAGCTACAGCGGGAAGGATTGTGACAGAGTCGCCATCTTTGAGTGGAGCTTCAAGTCCACCTAAGAAGCGGACGTCTTCATCATTGATATAAATATTGATGAAGCGACGAAGCACGCCATTTTCGAGAAGTCGCTCACCAAGGCCGGCATATTGAGAATCAAGATCTGCGATAAGCGCTGAGAGGGTAGAGCCACTAGCCTCAACTGCCTTTTGATCTTTTGTGTATGGGCGAAGAATTGTTGGGATGCGGACTTCAATAGACATAGCCGTATTATGGCGAAAAAGCGCGCTATGCGGTAATTGAAACTTCTTCCTCGGTCACTACCCCATCAACTATGCGGTAAGAACGGAATTCAGTCGCAGGTGCAATCTCTTCGCGGGTGGAGACAAGAACGTAATGAGCGCCTGGCTCTCCCGCATAGGCGATATCGGTACGTGATGGGTAGGCCTCTGTCTCGGTATGAGAGTGATAGATAACAACTATCTCCTCATCATTATCGTCAACCTCACGGTAGAGAGCAAGAAGGTCCTTCGGATCAAATTCATAAAAAGTTGGTGAGTGAGCTGCATTAATCATCGGCTTTAAACGCACTGGTGAATCTTTACCAATCGGACCGAGAATCACACCACAGCACTCATCCGGATATTCAGCACGGGATTGCTCGAGAATTGCATCGACAATCGCTTGTGAAATAGTCAGTGACATGTGTGAAGTCTAATCTAATTTCTTACTCTGAAACTTCATCCATAAGAGCCGTTAACAAGGTCTCTTGCAGCCAACCGAGCCAAGTATAGACGGCATAGACCCCACGCAAGGGATCATCGGGGGCGAGAAGTTCAAGATGTTCGTAATTGTTGTTCTCGATTTTAAGTCGAACACCGAGCGCTAGTCGAATATCGTTTAATCCACCTAGCCAATCATTGGCGCCTTGGTGGTCTACCTCAATATCTCCTTCAGGTGAACTCTTAAGAGCCATGCGGATTGACATTGCATGCGCCTGTTTCTTCCCCCTAAGTGTTGACTCTGTATAGCGGCGAAACTCTGCAGCATCGACATCATCTGCATAAGCATTGGGCAGTAATCGGTGGAGAACCTCATCTTCTGGAGGTGAATCATGCGAGGTAATTCCCACCATCGCAGCTAGTGGGTCCTCATGGCCGTGGTCTACTCTCTCTGCAAGGAGCTCAATAATCTGCTCTACTAAATTGAGAATTACCTCGCGCTCAGTTGCATCAAATTGTGCAACGTAAGAGTGAGCACCATGGCGCTTAAAGCCTTCGGTTGCTGCCATTAAATTTGATCTCCACGTTGAAGCGTTGCCCAGAGCCCGTATTCGTGGAGTCTTGCAACATCGTGCTCCATCTCTTCGCGACTTCCGGTTGAAACGATCGCCTTTCCTTCGTTATGAACTTGCAACATCAATTCCGTTGCCTTTGCCTTGGAGTAGCCAAAGAGCTCCATAAATACATAGGTCACATAACTTTGTAGATTAACTGGATCGTCCCAGACAATAGTTACCCAAGGAGTATCGCCCGAAAAGATCGCTTTAATCTCTTCTTCTAACGCATCAGCGAGTTTTGCCATTAGCGGAGCACCTCCATGGCTTTATTTAACCAATTCGGATGTGCCAGCGCCACGGATAAGAATAGAAAATGGCGGAGAGGTAGCGATAGGCCACTGAGATTCAGCTGCGGCACTTACTCGCAAGGTGAGGACGCCCTTGCTCTGGGCGGGAATTGGGATAGCAAATGCACCGTTTTGATCTGTCGTGACGATACTTCCAAATGGTTGCCACTTACCTGATATCAACCGTTGAACCTGGATAAAGGTTCCTGCGCTTCGAGGACGGATAGAGCCTGTGACCGTTGCACTCTCCCCCTTCTTCAGCGATGCCGGAGCTGAGACAAAGATGAGACGTGTCATTGTCACGGCTATTTCATTAGAAATACCCTCGTTGCGCTCCCATGTTCCTTCACTAAATGCGCGAATGGTCGTAGCTTTGCCAATCAACAGTGGCTTAACAAACTTTCCGTTGA
>JBEEOC010000115.1:0-6791 GCA_041191845.1 Actinomycetota bacterium
CGATAGCGCTCTTCTTCGTTGAAAGGTGTCCTGAGATGAGCTCGCGCTTAATCTCCATCCCCACCACGAGAAAGAAGAGCGACATCAATAGATAGTTGATTACCTTTGCTGTGGTCAGCGAAAGATAGAAGAAACCGCTATCTACCGTAAAACTAGCTTCAAGTACGTCGTTATAGAGATCTCTCGTTGGAAGATTGGCAAGCAATAAACCTAGCGCAGCACCTGTAATGAGTAAGAGGCCAGATGAGCTCTCTTGCCGCATAAATTCTCGAAGTGATGAGCGCGCTGACATATCTCAATGTTAGCGGTAAAGCCCGGCTCGGGAGGGTTAAATACTTCTCAGCGAGAATTTATCCGTTAACAACAAATGTGAATGATGCCTTCGAACCAGATACCTTCATGAGAGCGGCGTTGAGGTTGGTGCCTCCACGTGTAAGAACCATGTCATTGGAATTTGTTACTCGCTGAGCTCCTCTCTTGTTATATGGAGCTGTCGCCATGACTGCCGCGTTCTGCTTATCGGTGAAGTAAGTCTGAGTGGTCAATACCTGCTTATTACCGACCCAAATCTTTTGATGGATATGGATTGTTCTCGCTGGATACCAACCTGGATAAATTCCCTTAAAAATTGCAACTCCCTTTGCATTGGTAAATTGCGTACCGCGCAGGAATCGACCTGAGTTCGCACCCGCTCCAAGATCGTCACCGCGCGATGCCACCCCGGAATACACTCCATCGGCATTGGCATACCAGATATCTACTCGCGCATTCTTAATTGGCTTACAGGAAGAGTTGAGGACGGTAAACGAGAGAGTGATTGCCTTACCTGCTTGTCCGTCGGTGATATCACTTCGAGTAGGAGTGTCAGCTAAGTAGTAAGGGCCTTCCTCAACTGACTGAGTGAGGGAACAAGATTTGTTCGCTGCCTCTGCGGGAGCGATAAATGCGAGGGGAAGTAGTAGGAGCGCTGTCGATAACGCGATGATTTTTCTCATGGGTGCACTCTCTCCTGGGTAGATGGGATAAAAATCTGATTAACCTGAATAAATCCTGTCACTTTTTACCAATCGAAATCTGTGTCCTAGGCGGGAGTTGAACCTGCGACCTACCGCTTAGGAGGCGGTTGCTCTATCCACTGAGCTACTAGGACTTTACACACGGCAAATCATTGATGTGCTTGGCAAAGGTTATCGGTATAGGTAGCCTTCCCATGAATCCAGAGGGGATTCCGGAAATATCACGAACGAAAGGCCATTCCCATGAGAGCGCTCGTTATCGGCGCAGGCGGAGTTGGCAGTGCAATCGCAAATATCGCATCTCGTAAGCCATTTATCACCGAAATGGTGATTGCTGACTACGACCTTGCCCGTGCGCAGGCTGTCACTTCAAAGATCCAAGACCCACGATTTTCATCAATGGGGGTGGATGCCGGCGATCTGGTGGCGCTTGAGGGATTGATTCGAAAGGTCAATCCTGATGTTGTGGTCAATGCAGTTGACCCACGCTTTGTGATGAACATCTTTAACGCGGCAAAGAACGCCGGCGTCAACTACATCGATATGGCGATGTCACTTTCATCTGCCCATCCCACTGATCCATACAACAAGGTGGGCGTTATGTTGGGCGATGAGCAATTTGCGCAAGCTGCAGAGTGGGAGAAGAACGGCAAGTATGCACTTGTCGGAATCGGTATTGAGCCAGGGATGAGCGATATCTTCGCTCGTTATGCTCAGGACTATCTCTTCAGTGAAATTGATTCTGTGACGATTCTCGATGGTTCTAATCTGACAGTTGATGGATATGAGTTCGCACCATCATTTTCAATCTGGACAACTATTGAAGAGTGTCTCAACCCGCCACTGATCTGGGAGAACGGCAATTACCGAACAGCTAAGCCATTTACCGGTGAAGTTACCTTTGACTTCCCTGAAGGTATAGGACCAGTTGAGTGTGTTGATGTTGAACATGAAGAGGTTGTATTAATACCTAAGAAGGTCAATGCAAAGAAGGTCACTTTCAAGTATGGGCTAGGTAATGACTTCATTGAGAAGTTAAAGACTATCCATGCACTTGGACTCTCCAATAAAGAGAAGGTGAAGTATCGTGGAATGGAGATTGCACCTCGCGATTTCCTCGCCTCTCTCCTTCCAGATCCAGCGAAGATCGGTCCCGTTATGAAGGGAAAGACCTGCGCTGGCGCCCATATCAAGGGGTTAAATAAAGAAGGTAAGCCATATGCCTGCTACATCTATAACGTCGTAGATAACGAGTGGTCGATGAAAAATTATGGCGATCAGGCTGTTGTCTGGCAGACAGCAATCAACCCTGTGATTGCAATGGAGTTGATCGCAAATGGCACATGGAATCCAATTGGTGTAGTTGGACCAGAGTGGCTTGAGCCAAAGCCTTTCCTTGATCTCATCGAAGATTATGGAAGTAGCTGGAATATCCGCGAAGAGGATCCAGAAGGGTTGAAGCTATGAAGGACTGGGCGCTCATCACAGGAGCAACGGTTGGCATTGGCGATTGCTTCGCCCGCCACCTTGCCTCTGAAGGCTTCAACTTGATTATCAACGCCCGGAGCAAAGATAAGTTGGAGGAGCGAGCAGAGTTTCTCCGAAAGAGCTATGGCGTTGAGGTAATCGTCTTGGCAGCAGATCTGGCAACAGAGTGCGAAAAGGTTGAGGATTACATCCAGAGCCACGAGATTGAAGTTCTCATCAATAACGCTGGCTTTGGACTCAATCAATCATTTCTTGCAAGTCCGATTGAGGAAGAGCAGCGCGTTCTCGATGTCCTTGTGCGCGCTCCGATGCGTTTGATGCATGCCGTTCTTCCGCAGATGCGCAAACGCAACTCTGGCGTGATCATCAATGTCTCATCGACGGCGGCATTTATCGCAGGTGGTCACTACAGCGCAGCGAAGTCATATCTGACAGTGATGTCGGAGTCTCTCCATACTCAGATGTTGCCAACCAATGTGAAGGTCTCATCACTCAACCCAGGATTTACTCGCACTGAATTCCACCAACGCGCTGGGATGAAGATGGGGGCGATTCCTGACTTTATGTGGCTCGAGGGCGACTTCCTCGTTAAGAAGGCTTGGAGCGATGCTCTCAAAGGTAAGGCGATCAGCATCCCTGGATGGCAATACAAGGTGCTCCGCGCCATTATCGCTCTCGCTCCTCGCCCCTATGTTCGCAAGATGGGGATGTCCCTTCGAACCAAACAGAGGTAAATTCACATACATTTCCCCGTTTGGCTGGGGATATTCCATAGCTCTGATTAGTACCATTACCGCATATCAACGGAGGTTTTCCATGTTTCGTAAGGTCACGCTCACTATCGCAGCGGCAGTTCTCGTAGCCGGCTCTGTGAGTGCTCTCCCAGCACAAGCCGCACCAAAGATCAGCAATGGAGTTGCATGCTCTAAGGCAAATGCAACAACCAAGGTCGGTGGCTACTCATATCGCTGTGCTAGAAACACAATGGTGAAGAATTCAAAGCTCACCTGGCTCTCAGTCGAGTGCTTAGCTGCAATCAAGTCATTTGATGCAGCGGTCAAGGCTCGTCGCGATCTCTCCAATGTCACAGCACAGACAGCAGAGCTCGATAAGCAGCTCACCAGTGCAACTGAGGCTCTCACCAAGACCACAGCTGCCCTCGATGCTGCCAAGGAGCAGATCAATAAATCACGAGCGACTATGAATGTGACGACCAATCCTGCTGAGAAGCTCGCACTCTCTAACGCAGTTTCAAAGCTTGCCAATGCAATCTTGGTTCTCACATCGAGCCGTGCAAAGCTTGATACACAGGTGAAGGATTTGATCTCAAAGAAGGCGCTCCTTGCCAGCGCACCAGATCAGATCAATGCAAATGTCACAGATTCTCGTGCATCTGCAAATCTTCTCTGTGCCAAGGGCTTCTAAGCTATCCCAGTAATTCGCAAGACAAGTAAGGCTCTCCCTATTGATAGGTGAGGGCCTTACTTGTGTAATCAGGTGGTGTCTCGCGCAATCAAGGTTTGCCTGCTGGCTCTCCTGGCCTCCCATATCCTCTGGAGCTATCTCTCCCCCGAGAGCACCAGATTGCGCGACCTCTATCTCTATAACTCGATCTGGCTCATCGCCACCGCCATCGTTATAGCAGCGCCACTTATCCATGATCGTGTAGCTATCGCAGCTATCGCTCTCGCCATCTTCCTCTGGGGTTTAGGTTCTCTCGCTGCAAGTTTGGATCAACTCTCGCCCTCCATCAATCACCTCTCGCCCTTGCCACAAGTGCTCTATAGCCTTTTCTATCCCCTCCTACTCCTTGCTATCCCTCGCATCTCATCGAGTAGATCGAGGCTCCGCCCGATAGAGCTTTTGGATTCATTAATCTTTGGCTTAGGTTTCACATCAATCTGCGCAACGATTCTCATCGCCATCATTCCCACAGACACTCTCGCTGCCAGCGATGACTTCTTCCTCATCTTCTATCCGGTAGGCGATCTCGCGCTCTTGCTCATCGCTGCAATAAATCTCTTAATGAAGGGGCTTAATCGACAGAGCCTTCTGCTCTTCACTGGAGTCCTCTCATTCGCTCTCACAGATCTCTACTACCTATGGCTTGCACTCAACAACCGCTACTCATTTGGCGGAATTGCTGACTCTGGTTGGTTGATTGCAATTTCACTTATTGCGCTTGCAACAACATCACCGGCACATCAGCCAAAGAGCTCCATCTCTCCCATTCATCCCGCACTTATCGCGCTCTCGATATTTATCAGCCCCATCATGCTTGCCATCAGCGCCCTTCGCCCCAATCTCTTCCCCATCTACATACTCATCCCATCAATTGCCAACCTCCTTTTCGCCTTTATTCGAATGAGCACAGCGCTTCGCGAAGCGCGCATACTTGCAGATGAGCGAGTTCTCGCTCGCACTGATGAACTCACCGGCCTTGCCAATCGGAGGCGATTGCTCGCTGAGCTTGCTCAATTCAATGACGTTAAAGGAGCGTTACTCCTCCTCGATCTCGATGGCTTTAAACCAATCAATGATCGCTATGGCCATGAGGTGGGAGATCGCATTCTTCAGAAGGTTGCAGATCGCTTCACCCGCACCCTTCCTGCTGGCTCGCTCATTGCGAGATTGGGAGGAGATGAGTTTGGTGTTCTCCTCCATGGAAACTTCGATGAATGCCTTGAATATGCCTATGCCCTCAAGGCATCGCTCTCCTATCCCTTCACAATCGCAGGAGATTCTTTATCTGTTGGAGTAAGTATCGGAGTTGTCTATAACGACGGTAAGGGGGAGCTCTTAAAGCGAGCAGATCACGCTATGTATAGGGCTAAGCATCAGGAGCTAGGGGTTGTTCACTCTTAATCTCTTTAAGGCGTTCAAGTGATTCAATCCGCTCAACTGCGTGATCAACTATTCGTTCGACATATCCCTGGCTATAGCCATCGAGATAGAGCCATGGTTCATGAATATCACGACCGGAGAGATGTGCCAACTCTGGAACATATTTACGAATATAAGTTCCATCTGGATCAAATTTCTTGCCTTGCTCAATTGGGTTAAAGACTCGATAGTAAGGCGATGCATCAGTTCCAGTTCCTGCTGTCCACTGCCATCCATGGGCATTAGATGCTGGATCGTAATCAACAAGATGTTGGGCAAAGAATCTCTCACCTAACTGCCACTCAAGATGAAGATCTTTAACTAAGAAAGATGCGACGACCATTCTCGTGCGGTTATGCATCCACCCTTCAGTGAGTAGTTGGCGCATCGCAGCATCGACAAATGGATAGCCGGTCTTTCCTTTACACCATGCCTCAAACTGCGCACCAGGCTTGTCATAACGCATTTCTTTAAATCGCGGTGCGTAATAGTCCGTCTCGGTGTGAGGATTATGAAAGAGAACATCGGCATAGAACTCACGCCAGGCGATCTCTTTCCGATAGGTGTCATGAGCTTTGCTATCACCAAGTTTGTGAAGGAGGGTACGAGGATGGATCTCACCAAATTTGAGGTAGGTAGACATCTTTGAGGTGCCATCGATTCCTGCAAGATTTCTACTCTCGTCATAGCTATCGATAGCGCCCTTCATAAAGCTCTTGAAGCGCTTGAGCGCAGCCTCCTCTCCTGCCTCAATAATCTGAGCACCGGTAGGCAGTGGAAAATCCGGAAAGGCGCGATATTTATCTGGTGGCGTTGGAGCTTTAATCTCCTTCGGAGTTGGCGCAGGTGCTCGCCAACCGTGGATACACCAGTTCTTATAGAAAGGGGTATAGACCTTATAAGGAGTGCCATCTGAGGGTTTTACAACCCTTCCTGGATAGACCGCATAAGGACTACCTGTTCGCACCAGCGGAATCCCGGCAGCTTCAACGCGAGCATCGCGCTCAGCACCATAACGCTCAGGCTCTGCTGAGATGTGGACTGATGTGACGTTATAGAGATCAATCAGCTCTCTCAAAACCTCAACTTGATCGCCTTCAATGATGTGGAGTCGATTTCCCAGTGATTGATCAAGTGCTCTTAGTGAATTGCTCATATAGGCAAGTAATTTAGAACCGGCTTCATCAATCTGCTGGCGATCGAGAATAAAGAGTGGAACTACCTCATCGCCGGCAGCGATTGCTGCATTAAGAGCTGGGTGATCGCCAATACGCAGATCGCGACGGAACCAGATGATTGAGCGCTTCAATTATTGAGGCCCTTGCTAATCTTTGAAGCAATTACTTTATTATCTGAGTTCTTCATAACAGCAATAAACTCAAGCTTTGCCTTCTTCTTGAAGAG
>JBEEOC010000116.1:0-5160 GCA_041191845.1 Actinomycetota bacterium
CCATGACACTAGCTACCTTCCTCGCATACCTCTTTAAATTCCTCTCCAACCCAGCGCTTCTCTCTGCCCTCCTCGCCTTTATTCAGAAGTTTCTCCGCTAAAAAGGGGCAATTTGCCCACCTCCTGCGGGTGGCGATTTTCTCTTACGTGGGGGTAGGTGGTTGGATTAGCCGTAAGCCTCGGTGAGCCAATGGAGCCGCATCGGAATCGGGTTTACACCCTTCGATCTACCTATTGGAGCGACAATGCCAATTGCAACCCCTGAAGTGTATGCAGCGATGTTAGACCGCGCTAAGGCGGGCAAGTTTGCTTATCCTGCTATCAACGTCTCATCTTCACAGACTGTTATCGCAGCTATCCGCGGCTTTGCTGAGGCTGGCTCCGATGGAATCATTCAATTCTCTTGGGGTGGAGCTGAGTACGCATCTGGTTCAACTGTTAAGGATCAGGTAGCTGGAGCAGTTGCGCTCGCAGAGTTCGCACACGTTGTTGCAAAGAATTACAACGTCAATATTGGAATTCACACAGATCACTGCCCTAAGGAGAAGCTCGACACATTTATGCGTCCACTCCTTGAGCTCGGTGCAGCGCGTGTGAAGGAAGGCAAGCAGCCACTATTTAACTCTCATATGTGGGACGGCTCAGCTGTCGACATGAAGGAGAACATGGTGATTGCAAAGGAACTTCTTGAGAAGTCAATCGCCGCAAATACAATTCTTGAAATCGAAATCGGCGTTGTTGGTGGCGAAGAAGATGGAGTCGAGGCAAAGCATGATGCCAAGCTCTACTCAACACCTGAAGATGCGTTGATGACAATTGAGGCACTTGGCGATGGCACAAAGGCTCGCTACATGGTCGCTGCAACATTTGGAAATGTTCACGGTGTTTATAAGCCAGGAAACGTAGTTCTCAAGCCTGAGATCTTGAAGGATCTCCAGGATGCAGTTGCATCAAAGCTTGGTCTTGCAGCAGGAAGCAAGCCGATGGATCTCGTCTTCCACGGTGGCTCTGGCTCACTCCTTTCTGAGATTCGCGACTCACTCGATTACGGCGTGGTGAAGATGAATATCGATACTGATACTCAGTATGCATTTACTCGCCCTGTCGTTGACCATATCTTCAAGAACTACGATGGAGTACTTAAGATCGATGGCGAAGTGGGAAATAAGAAGGCTTACGACCCACGCGCATGGGGCAAGTTGGCTGAGGCAGGAATGGCAGCTCGCGTTGCACATGCTTGCGAAGATCTACGCTCAACTGGCACATCACTACTTAAGTAATTACCCCACCTACGAGTCGGAAAGGCTTTATCCATGCCTGCATTAGTTCTACTGGGAGCACAGTGGGGTGATGAGGGCAAGGGTAAAGCTACCGACTTGCTCGGAGATCGCGTCGATTATGTAGTCCGCTATCAGGGTGGCAATAACGCTGGTCACACAGTTGTTATCGGTGATCAAAAGTATGCGCTCCACTTACTTCCATCAGGAATTCTCTCACCAAACGTAATTCCAGTTATCGCAAATGGCGTGGTTATTGATCCTGCAGTTCTCCTCCAAGAGATTAACGGCTTAACAGAGCGCGGCATCGATTGCAGCAAGTTGGTGATTTCAACTAACGCTCACCTCATCACTCCTTACCACCGCACTATCGATAAGGTCTCTGAGCGTTTTCTTGGTAAGTCAAAGATCGGAACAACTGGTCGCGGAATCGGTCCTGCATATGCAGATAAGATCAATCGCATCGGTATTCGAGTGCAAGATCTCTTTGATCCATCAATTCTTCGCCAGAAGCTAGAAGGTGCGCTCCGCGATAAGAATCAGATATTGATTAAGGTATTCAACCGTAAAGATATTTCTGTAGATGATGTCCTCGCTGAATACCTTGGCTATGCCGAGATATTGCGACCATATGTTGCAGATACTGTCTTGCTCCTTGATCAGGCGCTCAAGGCGGGTAAGCGAGTACTCCTTGAGGGATCTCAAGGAACGCTCCTAGATGTCGACCATGGAACATATCCATTTGTGACTTCGTCAAATCCAACAGCAGGTGGTGCATGTACTGGTTCTGGAATCGGTCCAACAAAGATTGAAAGAGTCATTGGTATTGTCAAGGCCTACACAACTCGCGTTGGCTCTGGACCTTTTCCTACTGAGCTCTTCGATGAAGATGGCGAGAAGCTGCGCACAATCGGTGGTGAAGTCGGTGTCACAACTGGCCGCGCACGTCGTTGTGGTTGGTATGACGCACCAATCGCTCGATATGCGGTGCGCGTTAATGGTTTAACAGATTTCTTCCTTACCAAGCTCGATGTCCTCACCGGCTGGGAGCAGATTCCAGTATGTGTTGCCTATGAGATTGATGGAAAGCGCGTTGAGGAACTTCCTTCCTCACAGAGCGATTTCCACCACGCAAAGCCGATCTATGAATACCTCCCAGGTTGGAAGGAAGATATCTCTGGCGCTCGAAAGATCTCAGATCTTCCAAAGAATGCCCAGGATTACATCACCTTCCTCGAGAAGATTTCAGGTGCTCCCATGAGCGCTATCGGTGTGGGACCTGGCCGAGATCAAACCATCGTGGTGAAGGATTTCATCAGCGATAAGTAAGCAATCAGTAAGGAGGAGCTATCCATGAGCATATTGGCGAACCGTTATGCCTCGAAAGAGATGCAGAGCATCTTCACACCCGAGGCAAAAATCATCGCAGAACGCAGACTCTGGATCTCTGTACTTCGCGCTCAAGCTCAACTCGGATATGTCGTTGATGCGGCAGTAATTGCTGACTATGAAAAAGTTGTAGAGAAGATTGATCTTGCCTCAATCGATGCTCGAGAGAAAATTACTCGCCATGATGTGATGGCTCGAATTGAAGAATTTAATGTGCTTGCAGGACACCAGGCAATTCACGCCGGAATGACGAGTCGTGATTTAACTGAGAATATCGAAGCTCTTCAAATTCGTAATGGTCTCAATCTAGTCCGCAATAAGACTGTAGCTCTCTTAGCGCAGCTTGGAGAGAAAGCGCTTCTCTATACGGACCAACCTATTGCTGGCCGCTCTCACAATGTTCCGGCTCAGATTACGACTGTTGGAAAGCGTTTTGCTTCTGCTGCCGAAGAGTTGCTCTATGCCTTCGAGCGCTTGGAGAGTTTGCAAAGCCGTTTTCCCATGCGTGGCATCAAAGGCCCGGTGGGGACAGCACAAGATTCCATAGACCTCCTTGGTTCATCTGCAGCGCACCAAGAGCTAGAGGCAGTTATTGCACGCGAACTTGGCTTTGAGAGAGTTCTCGATTCATCCGGTCAGATCTACCCACGATCTCTAGATTATGAAGTCCTGACAACTCTGGTTCAGATTGCCGCAGCTCCCTCATCACTTGCCACATCAATTCGATTGATGGCAGGAGCTGAGTTAGTTACTGAAGGTTTCAAGGCCGGCCAGGTTGGTTCATCTGCCATGCCACATAAGATGAATACAAGATCATGTGAGCGAGTAAATGGACTCAATATCGTCTTACGTGGTTACGCCTCCATGATCTCTGAACTATCTGGAAATCAATGGAATGAGGGCGATGTCTCTTGCAGCGTTGTGCGCCGAGTTGCAATTGCTGATGCTTTCTATGCCATTGATGGTTTGCTCGAGACGATGTTGACCGTCATAAAAGAGTTTGGGATTTTCCCGGCGGTAATTAATGGAGAGATCGAGCGCTACCTACCATTTTTGGCAACTACTAAAATTCTTATGGCATCCCTCAAAGCGGGAGTGGGGCGAGAAGTTGCCCACGAGGTAATTAAGGGACATGCAGTTGCCGCTGCGCTCTCAATGCGAGAAGGAAGAGAGAACAACCTTCTTGAGGCTCTCTCTTTAGATGAGCGGATCCCATTTAATCGCGCTGAGTTAGAGGCGCTCATCGGTGCTCCCATCGACTTTACCGGCGATGCTCGTGAGCAGGTGGCGCGAGTGGTTGCAAAGGTAGAGGCGATTGTTAAGCGCCATCCTGAAGCAGCCACTTATCAACCTGGTTCAATTCGCTAATCCGGCGATATTAAATAGTGAGTTGTAATTGAGGCACTCCTGAATGCGCGATCCAGAGATTCTCAAAGAGGTTAAAGCATCTTTAGCGCTCCTTTCAGAGCGCTATCCAGGTAAGGCGATTGAAGTTCGCATTCCTCCTTATGCTGCTGTGCAATGTGGAGATGGCCCCTCTCACACAAGAGGAACCCCTCCCAATGTGATTGAGATGGATGCAAAGACCTGGCTTCAATTAGTCGATGGAACGTTGTCATGGGTAGAGGCATATGAGGATGGGTTAATCCTCGCCTCCGGAGTTCGTGCCGATTTAAGCCATCTTCTGCCCTTGAAGGGAGAGTGATCTCAATGCGCGAAGAATTAGCGGATTTTCCCGAAGGCTTTGATCCAACTTACCTTAAAGATTTCAATCAGCCGCTTTTATTGAGTTCAACAAGTTATCTTGGAGAGAAGCTTGTTTCTGCTCGCCAAATGGATAAGTTCACGACAATTGGCGAAGATCTCATCGCACAAGCCTGTGACCAGGTTGCCGAATCGGGTGCAACTCCGCTTTATATTTCTTACCGTATTGAAGGTGTTGAAAGTTCATCTCAGATATTTCAGGAGATTCTTCGTGGAATCGAGAGAGGATCTCAGCGAGCCGGTGTGAAGCAGATAGTTCAGAGGTCAGCAGAAGGCGAGCGCCAATCCAAGGATGGGTTAATGGCCTCAGTGGTAGCAACGGGAGCACTTGAACTAGATAAGAATTTGGGGCCGCACCGCGTTAATGCGGGAGATGTAATTGTCGCGATGCCATCAAGTGGCATGCATGCATCGGGATTTGCGCTGGTCAATGAACTCATCGCTAGATATGAGATCGATCTCTCGTCGCATTATGACTTTGATAAATCCTTGGGAGATCTCTTACTAACTGCACCCGAGATTTACACCCTCGATTGTCTGGCGCTCACCAAGGCACAACCAGAGAATATCCATGCCTTTGCTCTTATCGCAGATGGCGGAGTGGCTGCCAATACCGAGCGAGTGATCCCCGATGGGCTGGTGGCAATCTATGACAGGTCCACCTGGTCACTACCGCAGGAGATGAAATTCTTCGCCGATGTTGCCTCTCTTGCGCTTCCAGATCTTGAGC
>JBEEOC010000117.1:0-4192 GCA_041191845.1 Actinomycetota bacterium
AGCGCGGTATTGAGAAGGCGGTTGCGGCGATCGTTACCGAACTTCACGCAATGGCGAAGTCAGTAGATTCAAAGGAGCAGATTGCAGCAACTGCATCAATCTCTGCTGCTGATGCAACTATCGGCGAGATGATCGCTGAGGCGATGGATAAGGTCGGTAAGGAAGGCGTTATCACCGTTGAAGATTCCAACACATTTGGTCTCGAGCTCGAGCTCACAGAAGGTATGCGCTTTGATAAGGGTTACCTATCACCATATTTCGTGACCGACACAGATCGCATGGAGACAGTTCTTGAGGATGCTTACATCCTCATCGTCAATAGCAAGATCTCATCAATCAAGGATCTCGTTCCATTGCTCGAGAAGGTTATGCAGTCAGGTAAGCCACTTGCAATCATCGCCGAAGATGTTGAAGGTGAAGCTCTTGCAACTCTCGTAGTAAATAAGATCAAGGGCACATTCCGCTCAGCTGCAGTTAAGGCGCCAGGCTTTGGTGATCGTCGTAAGGCGATGCTCCAGGACATTGCAATCCTTACCGGTGCAACTGTGATCTCTGAAGAAGTAGGTCTCAAGCTTGAGACTGCTGGCCTTGAACTTCTAGGTCGCGCTCGCAAGGTAGTTATCTCTAAGGAAGAGACAACAATCGTTGAAGGTGCAGGAGATGCTGACCAGATTAAGGGTCGCGTCAACCAGATCCGCAGCGAGATTGCCAATACTGATTCAGATTACGACCGCGAGAAGGCGCAAGAGCGTCTAGCAAAGCTCGCAGGCGGCGTTGCTGTTATCAAGGCAGGAGCTGCAACTGAGGTTGAGCTCAAGGAGCGCAAGCACCGTATCGAAGATGCTGTTCGCAATGCGAAGGCAGCTGTTGAAGAGGGAATCGTTGCCGGTGGTGGCGTTGCACTTCTCCAGGCAGCAACTGCAGCATTTAAGAAGTTGAAGCTCGAAGGTGAAGAGGCAGTTGGCGCTCGCATCGTTGAGGTTTCAATCGAGGCTCCACTGAAGCAGATTGCAATCAACGCCGGTCTTGAAGGTGGAGTGATTGTTGAGAAGGTACGTAACCTCGAAGCAGGTTTCGGACTTAACGCAGCAACAGGTGAGTATGTAGACATGATCAAGGCTGGCATCATCGATCCAGCTAAGGTGACACGTTCTGCTCTCCAGAATGCAGCTTCAATCGCAGCTCTCTTCATCACAACAGAGGCAGTGATTACAGATAAGCCAGAGCCAAAGGGTGCAATGACACCATCGGCTGCTGGCGGAGATATGGATTTCTAAAGCGTTAGAAACCCGAAAGAAATAGACTCCTAATAGTCTTACTACGCACGAAGGGGCTGCCGATTAGTATCGGTGGCCCCTTCTGCTTTACCCTTAGAACATGAAGACCTTCGATGCACAGTCAATCGCACGTGAAGCAGCTCTCGCCGAGGCAGAGTTTGCAACACAGGTCGGTGACTTTATCTCTGTCGAATATGACGACGATAACCGCATCGCTACCTACCTCTTTGCTGCTGATATCGCTGGCTATAAGGGATGGCGTTGGGGAGTCACAGTTGCAAAGGTTGATGAAGATTCAACTCCAACAATCTGTGATGTGGTTGTTCTTCCAGGTCCTGACTCACTTCTTGCACCAGATCACATTCCATATCGCGAACGAATTCTTCCTGAGGACATTACGCCTGGCGTGATTGTTCCTAGTCTGCTCGATGACACACGTCTTGTTCCTGGCGCTGCAGCGCTTCCGCAAGATGAAGATCTCGATGCAACTCAACTTTATGATCTTGGATTGATGCGTCCTCGCGTCCTATCAATTGAAGGTCGTGACCAGGCATCACAGCGCTGGTATGCATCAGACCGCGGCCCATCATCTCCTCTTGCAGAGGCGGCACCAAAGCCATGTAATTCATGTGGTTTCTTCGTTCCCCTTGCAGGCTCACTACGCTCATCATTTGGCGTCTGCGCCAACGCAATCGCCCCAGATGACGCTCGCGTGGTCTCAGTCGATCACGGTTGCGGCGCTCATAGCGAAGCTACTGTGTAATCCCCGCACGCTTAAATCGACTACCGCCCCTTCCTATTTGTAAGTTAAACTAGCCACCTGCCCGCACCCCTGCGGCTACACGAGTACTGAAAAACCAAAAGGAGTAATCACTATGCCTACAGGTCGCGTGAAATGGTTCTCCCTCGAAAAGGGTTTTGGCTTCATCGCATCAGATGAAGGAGAAGATGTTTATTTGGCAGCGACAGCTCTTCCTGCTGGCGTGCCAACAGTAAAGCCAGGCACAAAGCTTGAGTTCTCAGTGATCGATTCACGTAAGGGTCCTCAGGCAATGTCTGTTCACATCATCGATGCACCTGTATCACTTGCAGAAAATTCACGCATCGGAAATGACGATCTCGCTGCGATGATCGAAGACACCATCAAGATTCTCGACAAGGTTGGTAATGGCCTTCGCCATGGCCGCCACCCATCAGGATCTGAGGCAGAGCGCCTCGGTCGTGTGCTTCGCGGTATTGCCTCTCAGCTCGAAGCTTAAATTCCGTCTCTTCTATTGCGTCGGATTGAATAGCGAATTCCAATAAGGCCGAGTGCTGCACCGACAAAACATGTCCAAATAATCTTCGCCATTGCACCAACGGCGATTGCGACGACAGCAGCTGCAACCCAGCAGATAGTCCCGATAGTGACTAGAGTTACGACCGATGCAATAGTGGATTTCTGCTTCATGGAAGAAGAGTAATGCGTAGAACAGTAGATGCGAATGGAAATTGGCGCGCTTTTCGCCATCGAAATTTCCGTATCCTCTTTCCAGCAAATGCCCTCTCCAATATCGGCACCTGGGCGCAACGAGTCGCTCAAGATTGGCTGGTTCTCGAGCTCACCGACTTCAATGGTGGAGCCCTGGGTTTAGTAACAGCGGTTCAATTTGCGCCAGTTCTCTTCTTTAGCCTCCATGGTGGAGCGCTGGCAGATCGAGTCAATAAACGAAAGCTCTTGATCGCCACAAATATCGTCGCTGCAATCGCCTGTTATGGCATCGGCATCTTGGTGATGATTGAGAAGATTGAACTCTGGCATGTATTTGTGGGCGCTGGCCTTCTAGGTATTTCCTCGGCAATTGATGCCCCTATTCGCCAGGCCTTCACATCAGAGATTGTTGGCCACTCTGATGTGGCTAATGCGGTGAGCCTAAATTCAGCTAATTTCAATGCTGGACGCCTTGTTGGCCCAGCCCTCTCAGGTTTTCTTATCGCTCACTTCAGCACTGGGCCATCCTTCATCATCAACGCCACCACATACCTCTTTGTGATTGGCGCCCTCATTGCAATGCGTGAAAAAGACTTCTTTATCCAGGTGAAGGAAGAGACTTTAGGAACAGTAAGTGAAGGTATTCGATATGCCCTGGCTCGACCAGATCTCTATGTTGTGATGCTCCTAGTCTTCTTCGCTGCAACCTTCGGTTTGAACTTTCAGATCTTTAACGCGCTGATGGCAACGAAAGAGTTTGGCAAAGGCCCTGCCTCATATGGATTGCTCGGCACATTTATCGCAGTGGGATCACTCACTGGAGCGCTTCTGAGTGCGCGACTTGAACGATATAGGAATACGAGATTTATCATCAAACTTGGCATTGCATTCTCATGCTCAGTTCTCGTTCTCTCTATGGCACCCACCTACACCTGGTATTCGCTCTGGCTTCCATTCTGTGGAATAACCGCGCTGACGATGTTGATCTCTGCCAATTCCTATGTTCAAACCCATTCAGATCCCGCAGTGAGAGGACGAGTAATGGGTATCTATCTGCTCATTTTCTTAGGCGGAACACCATTTGGTTCACTTCTCATTGGTTGGATGACTGAGACGATTGGTGTGAGAGAGACAGTTGCAGCATGTGGTGGAATATCTCTTGCTGCAGCCCTTGTTATCTGGGCTATCTATAAAGATAAAGTAGAAGAGCCGGAAGATCTCCGTGTCTCAGCTATTTTGCCTTAAGCCTCTAAACGATCTAACTCTTCACGAGACATCTGTGCTGGAACGATAATCACAATTGCAACTGCGATAAGAATCAAAACTGGAACCATTAAATAGGCGCGAGATATTCCGTATTGATCACCTAGAACTCCTAATAAGAACGGAGCTCCACCTATCGCTAAGCCTGCCGCAAGGGAGCTGCGACCTATCGCTAGATCAG
>JBEEOC010000118.1:0-4424 GCA_041191845.1 Actinomycetota bacterium
AGCCAGCAAATGCATTCGTAGCTGGCTTTATCGGCTCACCTGCGATGAACCTCCTCACCGCTCCAGTATCTGGCGGCAAGGCGAAGATGGGCGATCTCAATATCGATGTTCCAGCATCAGCCGGCTCATCAGTAATCGTCGGTATCCGCCCAGAAGGTTGGACACCAGCTTCATCTGGCTTCCACGTTCTTGTTGAGGTTGTTGAAGAGCTCGGATCAGATGCATTCGTCTATGGAAAGCCTGCTGACTCATCAGTTCAGTTCGCTAACTCAACTGATGAAGGAGCTCAGGTAATTGTTCGCTGGGATCCTAAGAACCCACCAAAGCCAGGCGAGACAATCACAGTCTCAAATGTTGCCAATGCTGTTCATCTCTTCGATGCAACAACAGGTGCACGCATTAACTAATTCATAGTTAGAAAGCAAAGCCCTGTCGATTAATCGGCGGGGCTTTGCTTTGCTTTTCTTCTCTTTAATTCTCAGTAGCTTTAACTACTCACCAATGGTGTCCGCATAGTTCCAGAGATCGTAATCATCGAGATTTATCGAGGTATAGCCACGAGTCTCAAGGGCGGCAACTAATTGCGCTCTATGTTCTGTGGCATGGTGGATAGCCTGTGAAATGATGGTGGAGCGCTTGCGCACAATAATCTTGCCATTCCACTCTCGCTCAACATCACCCTCCGGGAGCTTCGATGCAGTAAGGAGCTCTGCATCGGCATCTTTGAGATATGCGATGGTAATCAATAGATCCTTAGAAGTGTGCGGCTGCACCTCGGTAAGATCTAACTTCCTCTGCCATGCCGCGCTTTGACTTTCAGTAAACTTCGACTTATCAATCAATCTCCAGCCGTACCAAGTTGCTGAACTTGCAATATGGCGAGAGATCTCCCGGACCGTCCACTCCGGATTTACTACATATGCATCTAAGGCTTCATCGGGCAGCTCAGCAACCTTGGTGAGAATCTCGTGATTTGCCCATGCCATGTATTGTAAAAGCTTTTGTGCATCCATAACTGAATCCTAGAGCTACAACTGAATCTCAAGGTTGCCACGCAAGACGTGAACGCGTCCACTTCCAGCAACTCTCCACACGCCATCGTGATAGAGCGCGGTGTTCTCATCGATGCCAATAAGCGTTGTATCAGCGCCAGCGCGAGCCATGAAAGATGCAACTCGATCAGGAAGCCAGCCAAGCATCTTGTCATAGTGAGGAATTACTTCAATCTCAGGTAAGAGGTTGAGGCCTTGGCTATGCGATGATTTTCGAATCCCCATAATCGTCCCACCAAATGCCATTGCTCCTGCCGAGCAGCCCGCTAGCGATGAGCCGCTCTCCCACTCTTCGATGATGGCATCCCATAAAGGAGAGCCCTGAAAGACATCTGCAATGCGATGTGGATCTCCACCAGAGAAGTAGATCAACCCTGCGCCTTTGATAGCTTCAATATGTTCAGGGTTGAATGCATCTTCTCGCTCAAAGATTGGGAGATAGATGGCTTCGCAGCCAATCCGATCTGCTTGCTCTAAGCCGCGGTGCTTCCAGAAGGCTCGTCGATCTTCGCCCTCGTGTGATGAAGCGGTGGGAATCTGAACAAAGCTCTTCTTCTTTCCTCTGACAAAAGCAGAATGCAGGAGTCCGGTTTCGAACTCCTGCATTACTGGTAAATATTCACCTGAACCAACGAGCGCAATCACGCCATGGTTCTGCGGCATTTTTAAGCCATTGCCTTCTTGAGGTTCTCATCGATTGAAGCAAGGAACTGCTGCGTTGTTTGATATGGCGCATCGTTAGAGATCAAAAGCGCGAGGTCCTTTGTCATCTTTCCTTCTTCAACTGTCTGAATACATACCTGCTCAAGTGTCTTTGTGAACTTCGCAAGCTCAGCATTGTTATCAAGCTTTGCGCGGTGAGCAAGGCCCTGGGTCCAAGCAAAGATTGATGCAATTGGGTTTGTTGAAGTCTCTTTGCCAGCCTGGTGATCGCGATAGTGACGTGTCACGGTTCCGTGAGCTGCCTCTGATTCGCAGACCTTTCCATCTGGTGTCATAAGAACAGATGTCATCAAACCGAGTGAGCCGTAACCCTGGGCGACGGTATCTGACTGGACGTCACCGTCGTAGTTCTTGCATGCCCAGACGTAGCCACCCTCCATACGAAGTGACATTGCAACCATGTCATCGATCAAGCGGTGCTCATACCAGATGCCAGCTGCCTCAAATTGAGCCTTGAACTCATTCTGGTAGACCTCTTCAAAGATATCTTTGAAGCGACCGTCATAGGCCTTAAGAATGGTGTTCTTGGTTGAGAGGTAGACCGGGAACTTACGAAGTAATCCGTAGTTCATTGAAGCACGTGCAAAGTCATAGATGGACTTATCAACGTTATACATTGCAAGGGCAACACCTGATGACTCGAAGTCAAAGACCTCATGCTGGATTGGAGCTGAACCATCTTCTGGAACGAATGAGATCGTGAGCTTTCCCTTACCAGGAACCTTGAAATCTGTTGCCTTGTATTGATCACCAAATGCATGGCGGCCAATCACGATTGGCTGAGTCCAGTGAGGAACAAGGCGCGGAACGTTTGAGATGATGATTGGCTCACGGAAGATAACGCCACCGAGGATGTTGCGGATAGTTCCGTTAGGAGACTTCCACATCTTCTTCAAGCCAAATTCTTCAACGCGAGCTTCATCTGGAGTGATTGTTGCGCACTTGATACCAACGCCATGCTTCTGGATCGCCTTGGCAGCGTCGATAGTGACCTGGTCATCGGTAGCATCGCGGTGCTCCATGCCAAGGTCGTAGTACTCAAGATTGACATCGAGATATGGCAAGATCAACTTATCTTTGATGAACTGCCACATGATGCGAGTCATTTCATCGCCATCGAGCTCTACAACTGTTCCTTCTACCTTGATCTTTGCCATTTTCTTCTCCTGATTAGCCTTAAATGTGCTTTATGTTAAAGAGTGAATTAGAGTGTTTGAACATCAGCTTGCTTGGCACGAACCGCCTCAGCAGCTTCCTTTAGTGATGCAATCTCAGAGTCGGTGAGCTTGCTTTCAACAACCTTGCGGACACCACTCTTGCCAATCTCGGCTTCAACACCAAGATAAACACCTGAGATGCCGTATTCGCCATCTACCCAAGCACAGACTGGCATCACAGCGCCTGAATCTTCAATAACTGCCTTTGCCATGCGAGCTGCAGCCGCTGAAGGTGCATAGTAAGCAGAACCGGTCTTAAGAAGTGCAACTACCTCTGCTCCACCGTTACGTGTGCGATCGACGAGCTCATCAATCTCTGCCTGTGAGAGCTTCTCAGAGAGAGCTACTCCATCTACAGTGCAGCGACTTGGAACTGGAACCATAGTGTCACCGTGTGAACCAAGTGTCAGCGTCTTGACTGATGCAACTGGAACACCGAGCTTTTCGGCAACGAAGTTTGTAAAGCGAGCGGTATCGAGCATTCCTGCCTGACCCATCACGCGATTCTTTGGAAAATTAGTTGCAATCTGCGCCAGCGCTGTCATCTCATCGAGCGGGTTTGAGACCACGATGATGACTGCATTAGGTGAATGCTTGGCAATATTCTCAGCGACGCCGCGTACGATTCCAGCATTGACGCCGATCAGATCCATACGGCTCATACCTGGCTTACGTGGAAGACCTGCAGTGATGACAACTACATCTGAGTTTGCAGTCTTCTCATAACCTGCGCCATCTGCTGTGGTTGTTGCACCAACGATTTTTGTCTCAAAGCCTTCGATAGAGCGAGACTGATTCATATCAAGTGCTAAGCCCTCTGACTTACCTTCGAGAATATCTGTGAGGACAACCTCATCGAAGATGTTGTATTCAGCTAAACGAAGCGCTGTTGTTGAACCATAGAAACCTGCGCCAACAACTGTGACTTTCTTTGCCATGTTGCGTCCTATCTTGGTATTGCCGTAAGTGGTTAATCGTAAGAGCTCTGACTAGAGGTATCTTGACGTCAAGATAACTCTACAACCCTTTTGGAAGGGCCACAGCCAGAGCGAAGAGGGCTACAGCCAGAGCGAGCGGGAAGTAGCACTCAATAATCCGCCTCCGCCCAAGAGTCTTCCCCCATTGGGCCAGGGCGATCAGTCCGGTGCCGATAGCGATAAGGATCGAGCCGGCGCGGACCGCGCCAAATACCCCAAGGGCGATGCCGATAAAGATTGAGATACCGGCTGCGCGTAAGTGGAGGCTCGTTATCGCTCGCATGCATCCACCACATTGGTTACGAGCATGGCACGCGTCATCGGGCCAACACCACCTGGCATCGGTGCAATCCACGAAGCAACTTCGCCAACGCCAGGATCAACATCACCAAGAAGTCCTGCATCTGTGCGCGAGATTCCAACATCGAGAACTGCCGCACCTGGCTTAATCATCT
>JBEEOC010000119.1:0-5363 GCA_041191845.1 Actinomycetota bacterium
TGATCAAACTAGAGGGCTAAATGAGCGTAGATTCGGCCAAGAATCGAGAGGGTTGGCCTCGATAGGTGATGTGGAGATCGGCCTTTGCTCGTGTCATACCCACATAGAAGAGTCGTCGCTCCTCGGCGATGACCGCATCGGTGAGCGTGGCGCCCGAGCTAGAGAGCGGCAGAATTCCTTCAGAGGCACCAATTAAGTAAACCCGCTCCCATTCAAGGCCCTTTGCCGCATGGAGCGTTGCCAAGGTGACAACTGGCATTGTGGGTGGGTTGTTCTGTTGAACTCGATCTTCAACCTCGCGGAGGTAACCGCGTAAGGTCTTTGGTGAAAAGTTGGGATTCTCATCGAGCTCTCGCCCTAAATGAAGCAGAGCAGCGATTCCATCAATCGACTCACCGGTGAGAAAAGGTTGAGCAATGGAGCGAAGCTCATCAATCCAATTACTTCCCTCTGCCGGAATCACCGATGCTTGGCGCACCTGCTTTAAGAATTCGCGGACATCGGTGCGATCGAAGAATCTCTCGGTATTGCGCACCTGATAAGGAATACCACCCTTATTCATCGCTCGCTCGACTGCAGAGAGTTGTGCATTAGTGCGAGCAAGAAGAGCAATCTCTTGTGGTTGAACACCACGAGTCAGTAGCGCTGTGATCTCATCGAGAACACCTGCGATCTCTGACTGTTCATCTTTAAAGCCTTGCACCGATGGCTTACTGCCATGGCTGTTGAAGGCAACGAGCTCCTGCCCCATTGCTCCATGGCGGAGAATAGAGTTTGCCGCAAAGGTGATTTCTGGTGTGGAGCGATAGCCAGTACTTAACCGAATAACTTCAGCCTCTGGGAATCTCTGGGTAAAGGTATTGAGGAATACCGGAGTCGCACCTGCAAATGAGTAAATCGTCTGAGCGGGATCTCCCACAACACAGATATCACTTCTTGTCCCGAGCCAAGCATTGATTAATCGCTGCTGAACCGGAGAGATATCCTGATACTCATCAACAGTGAAGTAGCGATACTGATCTTGAACGCGCTCTCTCACATCGCGCTCCTCTTCTAACATCGCAGCGGTGAGAAGAAGAACATCTTCAAAATCGATTGCAAGCTCTTGCTTCTTAATTGATTCATATGCGGTGTAGAGCTGAACTAGTTGTTCTGGGTTGACGCGAGGCTTGATCAATCGCTGTGAAATCTCATCAATAAAGTCCTCTGGCGCGACCTGTGAGACCTTCGCCCACTCAATCTCGGTTGCAATATCCCGCATCAATTCACGATTATTTGTGGCAATCTGGGCGGTTAGCCCTGCTCTGCGTACCGCTTCCGTAATAAAGCTTCCCTTTGAGGTAATCAGATCTGGGGTGCGACCGCCGAAGACGGTAGGCCAGAAGAAGAGGAGCTGCTTCAGCGCTGCCGAGTGGACGGTGCGGGCTGCAACAGTTGGCACACCCAAGCCACGCAATCTCGCACGCATCTCACCAGCTGCGCGGGCGGTAAATGTCAGGGCGAGGACTTTCTGCGGATCCATAGTTCCGATCGCAGCTGCATATGCAATGCGGTGGGTGATTGCTCGAGTCTTTCCAGTTCCAGCACCAGCAATGACACAGACTGGTCCTCTTGTTGCAAGTGCAACTGCGCGCTGATCCTCATCGAGGGCTTCCAGGATCTTCGCTCCATCTAAATCAGATGGAGAGAAACTATCTATCGCCATGTCTCGCCAGCTAACTTCTTCGCATCTAAGGAAACTTCACCGAGCCAACCTTCGATCATCCGTCGCGCAACGCTGACGGTAGGTGGAAGTAGGAGAGAACCATTTTCTGCCGCTGCCTTTAACTCACTCCGTGAGAACCACTTCACCTCTGTGATCTCTTCACCATCAGGTCGTGCATCACCGGGTGCATCTGTCACCGCTGAGAATGCAATCATCACACTTGCTGGAAATGGCCATGGTTGTGAGCCGAGATATGAAACTTCAGAGAGGCGAACTCCCGCCTCTTCAAATACTTCACGAGCAACACATTGTTCAAAGGTTTCACCTGGCTCAAGAAATCCAGCAAAAGTTGAGAAGCGACCATCTGGCCAGACCGGTTGATGTCCCAAGAGAATGCGATCATCGCGATCTTTGACCAAGACAATCACTGCAGGATCAGTGCGCGGATGATGCTGACTCTCATCAACATCACATCGACGAGCAGCTCCTGCTAAATCAATTCTCGTTGGTGCACCGCATCGAGAACAATGAGGGTGTGCATCGTGCCAATTTGAGAGTGCGATTGCATGCATTGAGATCTCAAGATGAAGTGGCGAGAGGCCTCCTGCTAACTCGCGCAGAGTGAGGTAATCCTTCACCTCGCTATTGACTGCGCCCGATGCCCAAGCGAAATATGGGGTCTCGGTTTCACGATCGATACCGAGGAAATAGCGCTCACCACCGAGGACCTGCTCCGCGCTTAAAAAGATCGGGCCATCGCTCGCGCTTCGAATGCGACCTTTACCCACCTCAATAATGGAGGCTCGCTGCCAGAGCTCATCGATGCGAGCAGGATTGGAGCGGAGCTCGCCTGCGCGATCGATCATTGATGGTCTCTGTGGAATCGCGCTCATAGGTGGAGGTTACTAGGCTCTTCCCATGCGCATCACCTCGTGGAATCTCCTCCATGGCCAGAGCCTCAACCCCGCTGAAGAGGCTAGCTATAGCCAGGTGGCAGCTTCACTGGCTACAGATCTCCTCGCCCTCCAAGAGATTGATATGAACCTTGAGCGGTCAGGGCGCACCAATCAACTCGCTGAGATCGCCAAGCAGATGGGGGCCGCTCATTGGGGCTTTGCTCCCACCGTCCATGGCACGCCAGGCTTTGAATGGAAGAAAGTCGTACCTGAGAACCTCCGTGTCATCACCACCGTAGAAGGTGAAGTGGAGAGCCATTACGGCGTAGGAATTGTCTCTGCCATTCCAGTCACGAAGTGGCTTCGTCATGAATTAGGAAAAGCATGGATCGGAATGCCATTGCTCATCGCAAATGAGAAAGGCAAAGTCGCACCCTTCTATGTTAAAGATGAACCGCGCGTTGCAATCGCAGCTGTGCTCAATAATGGTTGGACTGTAATTAACACCCATCTCTCATTTGTGCCTCTGGTTAACATCTTCCAACTTTTGAAGATAACTCGATGGGCGAAGAAGATTGAGAAGGAGTACCAGACGAAGGTACTGCTGGTTGGCGATTTCAATCTCCCTTGGGGGCTACCAACCCGCGTAACGCGATGGCGCAGAGCAACTCAAGCCCTGAGCTATCCATCATGGAAGCCTGCCATCTCATTTGATTACATCTTGGCGCGACCTGGTCAGATTGATTTATTGAAAGAACGAGTCGAGCCTCAAATCCATATCAGCGATCATCGCCCCATCACAGTTGAGATTGCCTAACTCAAGAGTTGAATTAACTCAGCCTCGCTCATGAGATTGCTCCGGCGATCTGTCTGGCCGGTCGGCACATAATGAAATGCAGCGCTGACTGCTTCAACCGGCACATCAGCAAGCTTTGCCCATGCCAGGCGATAGAGCGCGAGTTGAATCGCTGAATCCTCATCGAGAACGCTCGCTCCCGTCTTCCAATCAACTACCTCAAAGCCTTGCTCTGTCTTATAAATTGCATCAATACGACCACGGACCAGCGTCCCGGCAATTACGGTCTCAAAAGGAACTTCTACGGCATAGGCAGCGCGATCTGCCCACTCAGAGGTGAGCCACTTCGACTTCAACTCCTCCAAGGTGCGGTCTTCTTCAATCGGCTGGAGTAGATCGAAGTCTTCATCATCGAAGATTGAATTGCCGGAGAGGTGTTTCTCCACCCAGAGGTGGAAGGCTGTACCACGAGATGAGTACTCATCGCGAGCCCTTGGCATTGGTCTGCGAACATTTCGGGCAAAGCTTTCTGGATCTTTCTTCATCGCGATAATTGCAGAGGGCGACATCCGTACTGGACGTGGGATGAGCGATCCAACGTTACGAAATTCAGTGCTCTCTTTAATGATTGCCTGCGCATCTTCCCGCCACGAATTCACGACATCATCGCCATTGAGGGTATTCAAATCAATAAATTGTGCACTGCGAACTCGCGCCACACCTTCATTGAACTTTTCACGATTGACACCAAGTGGATCACGTGGCCAGATCTGCGAAATCTCGAGATCTTCCTGAGGATTGCGCGCATCTTTATCAGGTGCTTCTAACTCATCAATGACTCTTCCAGATCGCAGAGCCACCTCCTCCACATTGCGATAAAGGATTGAAGGAGCAAGTGGCTTTACTCCCTCTCCCCAATAAGATGCAGAACAGAAGAGATGGGTCTTTGCGCGGGTCACTGCAACATAGCCAAGGCGAATCTCTTCGCTATAGCGATAGCTGGCACACTTATCTTTATATTCACCCAACGCTTTATTTGCCTCAGAGTTAGTTGAGATCTGCGAGAGGTTGAGTTGTGGAACTACGTGTGCATCGCTACGAAGAGCAAAAGGGATAAAGCGCTCGTTAAATACCCAGTTTTCCGGGCTCTTTGAGCTCTTTGACGGGAATGTTCCTTCGGTAAGGCCTGGGATTGCAACGACATCCCATTCCGCACCCTTTGACATATGGATGGTAAGAATCTGAACGACGCGTGCATCCACCTCAGGTGCCCCTGCCTTCAAACCACCTTCTTCATCACTTGCCACATCGAGCCACTGAATAAAACCATTGAGGGAGCCGCCCGAGCGAGCAAACTTACTTGCCTCATCGAGGAATCGGTCGAGATGGCGGCGGCCATGAATACCTTCTTCACGGAGCATCACCTCAGCTTCCAGGCTGAGATAGCGCTCAATCTCAAGGATCAGATCTGTGATGGAGCCAGATGCACGAGTGCGCAATCTGCGAAGATCGGCTGAAAATTGAACGAGGCGGCTGTAACCGGCTGGGGAGAATAGCTTTGCATCAGCGCTCTCAATCTCATCGAGAGCATCGATAAGGGAACCAACAATCTGATCATCATTATCAGCAACCAAAGGATTGCCTTCAATAATGTTCTGAACCAAGGTGCGATTATCTGAACCTTCGCTCTTTGCTCGACTGCGAGAGAAGCGACCGAGAGCTGCAATATCACGCGGTCCTAAATTAATACGAGGGCCAGTCAGATGGCGCATCAGCGCGCCGCCGGCATCAGGTGAGTTGATTACTTTAAGAATTGCAACGATATCGGCAACCTCTGGAACGTGGATCAATCCACCGAGACCTAGAACCTCAGATGGAATATCCGCAGCTGTCAGAGCTGATTGAATATAAGGAATCTGTGACTTCTTACGGACCAATACCGCAAATGTCCGCGGCTTCTCACGCT
>JBEEOC010000120.1:0-3469 GCA_041191845.1 Actinomycetota bacterium
GTTGCGTTGATATCTGTATATGTCGCACCGGTAATCAACTTATTCTCTTTAAGAGCAAGTGCGTAGCGATCAAACCAGTATGCAACTGCCTTCATCAAGACGATGAGGCCAAGGAGAATCGAGAGCTGAACACGCGCTGCAACTGTTGTGCGATCGCCTTCTCCAGCAGTGCGGATTCCGCCATACATGTAGTGAACAAATGCTGATGCCAACGCTGCGAGGACGAGCGCAGAGATCGCCCAGGAGATGAGCGCCTGATAGAGCGGAAGCTTGAAGGCAAAGAATGAGATATCCATATTGAACTGAGCATCTTTAACGCCAAATGGAGTGGAGTTCTTAAAGAGCAACCACTCTCTCCAATAGAGAGTTCCTGATGTTCCAGCGAAGTAGGTGATCGCAAGGAAGAGTCCAATGAAGACAAGGCGAATAATTGGCTCAATCTGTGCGCGGATGCGCTCAACGCCATTGATCTCAATGGAGGTTGGAACGTAGAAAGGGCGGCGCTTATATGCGAGATAGATATTGAGCGAGATGATGATTGAGCTAATCAATCCGGTGATGAGGAAGAGTTGAATCTTCGTTGTCAGGATCGTGCTCCATACAGATGTGAAGTCGACTGATTTGAACCAGAGCCAATCAATGTAGAAGCCGCTCAGAGAGAGAAATGCTGCTCCGAGGGCGACCAAGATTCCTGCAGTAATGGCAAGGGGTGCGCGATTTCTATTCATGCTCCAACGCTAGCGCACCCACGAATTCCTGCAGAATTGAAATTCCCTTCCCCGCGCTCCCCGCGGGAAAATGGCTGGCGGAGGTAGGAAATTGCCTCATCAATCTTCTCAATAGCGATGACCTCTATCCCCTCGACCTTAGAGGGCAGCTCCGAGCAGTTCTGGGTCGAGATAAAGAGAATCTTCGCCCCCGCCTTCTTCGCTCCGATCACCTTCTCGGCCACGCCGCCAATCGGCCCGACCTTTCCATCGGCTGAGATTGTTCCAGTGCCTGCAACATTTCTACCTTGGAGAAGATCTTCAGAGGTGAGTAAATCGATAAGTCCGAGAGTGAAGATCAACCCACCACTCGGTCCACCTGTGTTCTTCAAAGAGATCTTTACCGACTTATCTTGCACGGCAGAGATATCAACGCCCTTAAAATTTCGATTGATTGCACCGCGCGCTGCAGCAAGTGCGGTGTTCTGAGATTGTGACATCTCTTTCTTACCGGTTTTGACTTCTGCATCATCGGTTGCGCCATCTTCATACATCACAGAACGAGGTAGTGCCACACACTCCCCCCATGCCCAACAACCAAGAACCTCTGCCCCAAATACATAACTTTCAGGGTTGGTGACATAGATAGTTAAGAGATTGAGTTGCCCATTGACTGGATAAGCCTTAACACCGGCAGGTGCTTCAACTGAGAGCACTTTAGGAAAGAGCGCCGTTGCAGGTCCTGGTGTAATGAGAACAAAGTTCACTGGGGCAAGAAGAGCAAGCGCCATGGCAATGGTGATGAAGAGGCGGAGAAAGAGTGGAGAAGGTGAGAAGCGAAGATCTCTATTTCTCTGGATCATCGTTGCGGAAGGATTTCTGGAATCGTTCAAATTGATTGACCGACCGGGAAGTGCCCTTCTCAAACTTTCTCTTAAATTGAGAGATCCAGAGGACGTAGCCGACCGCGCCTAAAACCCCTGCCAACGGTACCAACCACCAGATCAGCGCCGAGAAGGCCGATGAGGCAGCCAATGGGCTCAGGCTCGCTAGGGTGGTGGACATAGAAATAGAGTACTGCCCACGGGATGAAAGCGCTGGTTTTCAGCGTTCTATCCCATAGGCCACAGAAAGTGGCGAAAGACCGCTGGAAGATATGGGGTTTCGACGATGGCGCCTTTTGGATTCACGCCCGATGATGGCGATGATGAGGAACGCAAAAACCGCGAAAATCTCGAAGCGATGATGCGGCAGATGCAGGAACAGATCCAGCAGCAATTTGAACAATTAGGAATTAATCCGGGAGCAGGATTTCCAATGGCTGGCCTCGGAGCTCTCTTCGGTGGTGGAAGTCAAGAAGCTCTCCCACTTGCACCAGTGCGTGATACTGGAAAGAAATTTGTTTCAGCACAAGGTTCACAACCACTCGGCACCAACGATCTCACTGCAGTCAATAGCGCTTGTGAGATTGCAGATATCTGGCTCAACGAGGCAACAGATTTTCCAGCGACCTCATCAACTGCACCACGAGCAATCAGTCGACTTGATTGGATTGATGAAACTCTTCCTGGTTGGCAGGCGACGATGGAGCCACTTGCAACTGGATTAGGTAGCGCTATCTCGCGGTTGCTCGATGAGGCGATTGCAACCCAAGGAAGTGAATTTGGTGATGGCGAGAATAATCCGATGGGAGCAGCTCCCATCGGAGCGATTGCAGGTTTGCTCCGCTCCTTTATTGGTTCGATGATTGCAACTCAACTCGGTCAAGCAATCGGTGGGATTGCCACAACGGCAACTGGCGCCCACGATGCCGGGCTACCAATCCTCGAGCCTGCTCGCCCACTCCTCATCCCTGAAAATATCGAGAACTGGGCGGCTGAGAGCGAGATTCCAAAGACCGAGGTCTATCTCTTCCATGCCCTCCGAGAGGGCGCTGTGGCGCGTTTATTTGAGCATAACCCTTGGATCGTCTCTTACATTCGAAGCGCAATCGTTGAATATGGCGCAGGTATCCGCATCGATCTCGATGCCATCCAACGCCAAGCAGAGGAGGCGATGCAAGGAATGGGTGAGCAATCATTTACTATCGCACTCGATTCTGGAATCTTCACACCAGAAGAGACTGCAACACAGCGCCAAGCTCTTGCAAAACTTGAGACAGTTCTCGCTCTCGTCGATGGTTGGGCAGATGAAGTTGCAACTCTTGCCGCAGGAGATCGCATTCCTTCTATCACTGCACTTCGTGAATTACATCGTCGTAATCGAGCAACCTCTGCTCCATCACAACAACTCTTTAAAACTATGTTAGGTCTTGAAGTCTCTCCCAAACTTGCACGTGAAGCGAGCGCCTTCTGGTCACGCATCCGTGAATTGAAAGGTAACTCTGCGCGCGATCAAATTTGGAGTGGAATTCTTCCCAACGCCAATGAACTCCTCGCACCTGATCTCTTCTTGGCATCTACCGAGATTCCAGATGATCTCTCTGGGTTGATTTAACTTCCGATTGGAATTGATTAATCCATCTCTGAATTAGCTAAAGAGACTCTCACCGCCAACAAATCAATAAGCTAATGATTATGGGGTGCCCCTAGCTATCAACCGCACCCCACTCCTGGAGAGAAGCCTGGAGAAAAGCGAAGTCCCCGGGGCCACATTTCAATATCTGCCTTCCCCTTGCAGATATCGAACGGTTATCCGAGGACTTCGTATGCGCAAAGTACGCAAGAATCACCGAGTGTGCAAATAGCGTAAGGGGATTTCCC